>JAKAFF010000102.1 GCA_021818045.1 bacterium | reverse complement strand
TCAAGTGTAGGTACCTCTTCCTTGAGGGCTTTCAATGTGGCTAAGGCCGCAGATGTGGCCGCAAGTGAACTGTTTGCTTCTGAGGGCTCATCCACGAGTATTCGGCTTGCAATCTCTTGTACTTTAATGAGGGTAGCAACATATGGCGCTGAGAATGCAGCTGTATTTTGCTCGTATGCGCGCACAGCTGCATCCAGATTTAAATAGATAGGCATGGTCATAAAAATAACTCCTTTTTAATTTTTTTATTTATTATGCTGTAATTATACTAAATTATCTATTTTAGATAAATAAAAAATTAAATTGGGATTGCAGTGCTTAAGATTTGAAAGCTTAGTAGGTGGATGTCCTCTTCCAAGGATTTTCGCTTTGTTGCGAAGGAGAGCTCTTTTTGGAGCATGGCTGAGGTGGTCTCTAAGCCGTCTGGCGCAAATACTTTAAGTACTTTTTCTAAGATTTGTGCTACTTGTTTGTGTCCTTTGCAAAACCGAAGCAGCCCCCGGCTAAAAAGGAATACGTAATCCCCAGAATCCACTGTGAGGGAGTCGATGGGTTCTAAAAATGTTTTTTGTTCTAAAGACCAGATAAATGGGATAAGGGGACCTTGAATATTGAGGGTGGAGGCACGCCGATCAAAAAGCAGGGAGGATTGGGTCTCTTTGGAGAGTTTATATTGTGTAAGGAGTTGGTACATCCCCTCAAACCCCTCCTCTTCGGCCTCTGCCATATGGACCTGAAAGAGGTGAGAGTGTTCTTGTTTGGGGAATACGAGAAGCAGCCCCCGAGGGGTTGGTGAAAAGAGGGTGATCGACTTGACTGCGATAGCATCCGATTTGCACTCGTCGATATTTTTTTGAAGCATCATGTGTTGTAGCAGCATGGCGCATTCGTATTCGCCGTACATCCTCTCTCTGACGAGGGAATTTTCTTTGAGGCGATTGATGTTTTCGTGGAGGCACTCGCTCATGGTATTGAGGGTATTGGCAAGTTCTACGATCTCTTTGGGGCCTTGGACATGGACGGATTCCCCATATTGGCCCGCAGCGATTGCAAGTGCTGAATTGTTGAGCTTTTGGATGGGTTTAGAGATCTTATTGGCCATTGCAAGAGCTGAGCTGATGAGTAAGACGATAGCAATGAGGGCGGCAAGGAGAAGGAGAAAAAGGCTCAGCGGCATCTTGTCGTCCCAGCGCATGGCCAGGATGCTAGATATGAGGGCGATGTTGCAGGCGAGGATGGGGAGGAGAAAGAGGATGAGGCGGGTGCGGATTTTCATGGGTGCCTGCAGGGCAAAATCTGAGCGTATGATTGCAGAAGCGCTACTGCAACCGATGGGCACTCTGAAATGATTGAAAGAAGGTGGCTTCGAGAGATGGTGTAAAAGAGGGCGTCTGTTTTGCAAACCACTGCATAGGAGCGGGGCTGCTCATTAAATAGGGATTCATCGCCAAAGTAGTCTCCCGGATGAAGTTCGATGGTTTTGGATCCTTTATGCACTAGCACAGCGCCTTCAGCAATGAGGTAGATCCGGTTAGCGACTTGACCTGGCGTAAAGACCTTTTCATCTTTTTCGTAATCATCTTCGTTGAGCTTTTCGGCAATGGCTAGTAGCAGCTCTAAGTCGAGTTCACTAAAAAGGCGCGTTTTTTTGAGAAAAAAGGCTTTTTCGATCAACGATTTCATGGGTGGGGATCCTCTAGTAACTCATAGGCAAATTGATGGAAAGATTCGTCGGAGTGTTTCATCTGCTCGCGCAACTGGTCTCTCCAGTTAGGCATTTGTAGGTTGACCTTCAGGCGGACAGCGACCACTTTGTCGAAGAGGGAGGGGGATTGTTCAAGTTTTGTCAATAGCTCTGAAAGGCTTAATTTGGGATAGTCTCCTTGCCAACGAAGACAAGCTGCCATCTTCTCTTCAAGCGGCATGTCGTCGATGAGGGGAAGGATCAAATGAAAAAGGCGTGGGTCGCATGTTTTTTCCAAACTTTCTACGGCGTGTGAGTGCACTTTTGCATTGCGGCTATGCAGCGCCCGGACGAGGAGTTCAGGGTCTTCCAAAGAGCCTGCGGCTCCTAATAGGTGGATGATAAAGTCGATGACCGATTGGTAGCCTGTGAGGAGGGCGCTTTGCAGCATTTCCAAATCATAGAGCGGGTGCTGCTTTTGAATCGTGTGGCCAAAATAAAAGTAAAAATAGGCCCTTTCAATTTCAATGTCGAGAATGTCGATGAGGTTGGCTTGCAGTTGGGGCAGCGCAAGGCGTCCTAAAATTTTACCCGCCAAAATGCGCGCTCTTTCTGGAAGTGCTATGTCTTTTGTGAGATTGAGTAGAATGGGGACGATTTTAAGGCCCATGCCAATCAAGATCTCTTCCGTTTTGCGCCTTTCATTGGGTCGAAAATGGATGCTTGCAAGCAAGATCTCTTTTGTGGTGCTAGAATCTGCAATCTTCCCCAGTGCATCTAAGATGCTCAAGCGAAATAAATTGTCGCGAGACTCTCCCAGCTCTTCGATGAGGCGGGGAGCAATACGGGCCAATTTTTTTTCAGAAAGACGCGCAACTGTGCGGGCAGCAGCTCTTTTGACGATGGTCGCATCATGGGAGAGAAAAGGGAGCGCCCTTTCTGCCGCATCTACATGGTTTTCTTCGCCCAAGATATCAAGGCCCATACTGATTTCGTCGATGCGTTCGGACTGGAGCATTAGATCGAGTTTTTTTGCAGCAATAGTGCGATTGAGCGCCGCATAGTCAAGCGATTGATTGGCGAGCGATTTTTTGAGAGTTAAGATGGCAGCTGTTTGTGAAAAAAGATCGGGATTATCTAGATCTTCTTCTGCTTGGTCGGGGTGGTGCAGGCCCCTTTTTGCAAGATACAAATTGGCCCATTTGGCAAGTTCGGAAGACTCGTGCTCATCTGTCCAAGAATCGATCATTTCGATGACGCGCGCATCGTTTTGAAAAGGGCTTGATTCGAGCGCTTGTATAAAACGGATTTTGGAAAGTGTGCTAAAGCGCTTTGCTACGTGTAGGACTTGGGGGAGATTTTCTCCGAGTTGGAATAGAGCTGTTACAGCGAGCGCTTGCGTCTCTTCCGATGGGTTTTGCAGGGCCTCGAGGATATCTTTTTTTGCCTCTTTTTGTTCCCGACGCGTCCATGAGTTAAACCAACCTTTGATGGTTCTTTCGAAATGGACCGCATTTTCTTTGAGCGTGGTTAAGATCGATTGGGAATAGATGGAGCGGATGACCAAGGTGAGGGTCAAGGCGATCAAGGTCAAGGCAAAACCGAGCCATTTGCTTTCGGAATCGATGCAAAATAGCAATAAAGAGCTCAAAAGCATGCCAATGGGTTCAAAAAAAGAGTCGTTGATGATGCGCACTCTCGATTTGAGTTTTGTGGGAACCGCGTTGGACAAAAGATTGAAACAGTTGTCTTCAACGGTAAACAAGACGCCATCGACTGCGACAAGACCTAAGATTGCAAGAGCCATGGAATCGTGCCAGACCCAAACGCAGTAGAGCGCAAAATAGAAAAGCGGGGTGAAAAGAACTACGTTTTGCAATCCGGCTCGTCTTACGAACCTGCCATATAAAAAGATCCCAACCAAGATGTTGCAAGAGGAGATGGTAGCTCGGCATTTGCCCAAAAACTCGGCGATTTGTCCCCCAGAGGGGTCGCTGTGAAAGTGGTTGGTCATGCTCTCCATGTAGTTGAACTCGGTCGTCGTCCACATCAACTGGATAAAGAGGCTTAATAGAAGTAAGGTGGTTGCAAATCGAGAGCGAACGATGAGCCGGACGACAGACGAAAAGGATTCGCGGCTCCCCGAGAAAACGCCCTCCACTGAATCGTCGTGAACGGCATGGACTTTGTGTGCGATGCCGCGCGCCTGAAACATCGCAAGGAGAATAGATCCTGAAGCTGCCCACAATAGCCCTCTAAATCCGATCCAATCTAGCAATAAATTAATTGCAGTCCCAGAGATAATCGTGCCGAGAAAGTAGGCGGCGCTATAGAGGGAGTAGACCCTTTTGGCCTCTTGCAGGTCGTGGTATTGGTCGGTGAAGGTCCAAGAGCAGGCGATCATGACAGAAAAAAACATTCGAGAGGCAATTTTAATCGCGTACCATACCCATGTAGGAGGCGAGCCGTTGGCAACGATCGAGGTGGCAATGCAGATGGCAGCTCCAAGTCCCAAGGCAATGGATAAGATGCGATAGGGGCTTGTGATTCGTAGGCTATAGAGCACTAAGGTTGAAACCCCAATCATCCCTGAGGCGATGGAAAGATAGATAACGGGGAGCGATTCAGCCCCGATTTTTTCCAAAAAGAGCCCATCGCTCAGCGTGTCGAGGCAAGAGCTGCCAAAGGCCCAAAGGATCGCAAGGCGGACAAAGCGCAGCGCATGAGCCCCCTCGCCTGCATAGAGCCCAAAAGCTTTATGAAAAACCTTTAACAACTAAATTCCTTTTTCCTCTATTTTAAGCATTATGAGGATTTCTGAATACCATTTAGGCTTCCTTGGGTTTGGGTCGATGGCCCAGGTCCTATTCAAGGCGATCGACAGGGCCAAACTCATCTCCAGATCGCAGATTGTTTTTCACCGCAGAGACCCCGACAAAGCGCGAAAAAACGAGCAAGAGTTTGGGATCACAGCGACAAGTCTTGCCCACCTCCTCAAGACAAGCGATCTTGTCATCCTTGGGGTCAGGCCGCAGCAGTTAGCCCCTCTTTTGAAAGAAATGGCAGATCTTAAAGAGCCATTGAAGCCTTTGATTTCGATGGCGGCAGGCGTTCAATTAAAAAGTTACCAAGAGCGTTTGGGAGAGGTTCCTTTAATTCGGGTGATGCCGAATGTAGCCTCGGCTGTAGGAGAGGGGATGAGCGTTTTGGCATATGGCCCGAAAGTCCCTTCTGCGATGCGAGATGTAGCAGAGCAGCTATTTTCTTGCATGGGCGAGGTGATGGAAGTTTCGGAGGCATTGATGGATATTTCTTGCGCCATTGCAGGGAGTGGTCCTGGGTTTGTCTTTCGCCTGATTGAGGCGATGGCCCAAGAGGGCGTTTCACAGGGGTTAAGCTATGAACTCGGTCTTAAAATGGCAGCTCAAACATTTGCGGGTGCTGCGCGTCTTATTTTAAAGGGGCATCTTCCTGAAGCCTTAATTGCGGAAATCGCAACCCCTAATGGAACTACCGAGGCGGGGTTTCGTGTGATGGATCAATTAGACATAGATGGAATGTTCAAAAAAGTGGTGACAGCTGCAGCGCGGCGATCTTCATCGCTTGCAACGCAGAGCATGCTGAGCCAGTGAAGTAGCTTCTTGCACGAGACTAAAACAGGGGTGAGTGGTTCCGTTGTTTTTGTCAGCGTGATAAGGCGGTGAAAAGTTACGAGAACGCTTACTGATATCTTGGCAAGTGCAAGGAGTGCTGCCGCAACCCAAGAGGTTCAAAGCCTGCAAGTGCGGGGTCTGTTCCAGTGTCGTAGAAGCAAAACCTTTTGCTAGCGCATCGATTGTTTCGGGTCGTTCATTTTTGCAAAATGCAGTGAAATTTTCTTTAGCTTCATTTGGAGCTAATGGGATTGAAAAGGGCTCTTTGGGGGCAAAGAGCGCGCGGTCATCATCATATGCAATATAGGCTTGGGCGAAAAGATTGAGAGAATGCACCGCGAATCCCTTGAGTGCTTGTGTGGGGTTATGACGCAACATCTTGAAGCAATGGGTAATACGAGGAGCTAGCCCCGCTGCTACCC
>JAKAFF010000101.1 GCA_021818045.1 bacterium | reverse complement strand
TCTGCACGGCATCCGAACGAGCACGCGATAACGCAAGTGATTCGCAAAGTCAGGCGCGGCCACCTGGGCAGCGGGGGTGGAGCGGGAGCGTAACACCCCGACTGTCTATATTCTACTAGACTATTCTGCGTGACTATTCTGCTAGAACTATTCTCCTAGCTTTATTGTGTGGAAGGGAATCCATTGGAGGGGGAGGTGAGGATTGGGGGAACCTTGGAGACAAAAAAAGGCTGTCCCACTGCCGGTTAAGGTAACGCGTTCAAAATGCTGCAATAATTCATTTTTAAGAGATTGAAGCCGCGGCTCTAAGAGGAAGGCCGCGGCCTCTAAGTCATTGTAAAATTCGGGTCCATTGTGAAGCGACTCCCTCGGATCGCGTAAATGAAGCGCTTCCACTCTCAATGCATGATACACTGCCGGCGTCGATAGCCCATAGGGAGGTTTTGCAAGGTAGCCTGAAATGGGGCGTGGTAATTGAAAGGGCTCTATAATCTCACCCCTTCCAGTGCAATAAGCGGTCCCCGAGGAAAAGAAAAAAGGAACATCGGAGCCAAGCATTGCACCCATGTCTATGAGCTCTTGCAAAGAGGCTGGATTGTGCATTAGCTGGTTAACCGCAAGTAAGGTCGTTGCTGCATTACTACTGCCACCACCAAGACCTGCCTGAATGGGAATGTGTTTTTCGATATGGATGTGTAGGGGCGGAACAAAATAGTGCCGGCGGTACAAAGTCAAAGCTTTGGCAACGAGATTGGTAGAGTCGCAGGGAACCGCTGGATCTGTGCAAGAAATAAGGTCCGAACTTGCCCAAGCAAAAAAAAGGCGATCGAATAAATCGATCGCCTGATACAGGGAGGCTATCTCGTGATAACCATCCGTTCGTTTGTGCAAAACTCGAAAAAACAAGTTGAGTTTTGCAGGAGATAAAAAACTACTCAGATGCACTATCCGTTTTTTCTTCTTCCATTGGAATCGGAGCAGTCACCGCTTCTACGCCCGTCATAGCCACACCTTCTGGAATGATCTTGAGCTGAAACGTCGCTGTCACACCCTCTTTGAGCTTCAAAGCAATCTGATGAGTCCCTGTCTCTTTAATGGGTTTTGTCACCTGCACCGCTTTTCTTTCGATCTGCAGACCTTGCTCTTGCAACAGCCCTGCAATGTCAGCCGCTGAAACAGAACCATACATGTGCCCTTCTGGATCCACTTTCACGCGCGTTTCGAGAACTGTGCCCTCGATGCGAAGCGCAAACTCTTCGGATTCTTTGCGATCTACAACTGCCCGTTTGGCTCTTTCAGAACGCAAACGCTCTTGCTTGCGCAACATATTCGCAGTTGCTACAACAGCCAGCCCTTGAGGGAGAAGAAAATTTCTCATGTAACCAGGCTTTGCTGTGACAATCTCACCCTTTTTTCCCAGGGAGTCAACATCTTCTAACAATAATAGCTGTCTTTTCATCGCGCTCTCCTATTCCTCTGCTACAAAAGGCAACAGCGCCATATGGCGTGCGCGCTTAATCGCTTTTTTGAGTACTTTTTGATAATACTGAGAAACACCAGTAATGCGGCGCGGCAAAATTTTACCCCGCTCCGTGATAAACTGCTTTAGAGTCTCTACATCTTTGTAATCAATAGTATCTACTTTCGCTGCAACAAAAGGACACGCCTTCTTTTTTTTGACAAAAGGAGATTCAGTAGGTGCTTGAGCCACAGGCCTTTCTTGTTTTCTAGGATACATTATTGACCTTGTAGTTTAAGGGATTTAAATTCGAGGGTATCAAGCACTTTTTCAGTGCGCATCGTCATAAAGCGAATGAGATCCTCATGGAGGTGATACTCTTTCCAAAGCTCGAGAACCTCTTTTGTGGGAACGGAAAAATAGAGGACATAATAGTACCCTTCGCGTTTTCCATCGATTTCAAAGGCCAATTTGCGTCGCCCCTGTTCGTGTACTTTATGGATTTCTCCCCCTTTTTGGGTGATCCCATCGGTAATTTTTTCAAAGGCTTTTTTACGAGACTCATCGCTCAGCGTTGCGCTCAGGATGTACATCCCTTCGTAAAGCCCCGTTCTTTTCTTTTGATTCATTGTTCTTCTCCAATGCTCGGAGTCGATGGATTTGCAAAATCCATCGCACTGGTTAATCCTTTGTCCAGCCAAATTTCAATCGCCTGGACGGCTCGATCCAGAACGCCTGGAAGGAGCTTTTCCTCATCAGGGGTAAATCGGCCAAGCACATGCTCGCTCAGCGCCCCCTGCTTGCGATCCCCCACTCCAATGCGAAGCCGAGGATACCGATTCGTTTGCAAACACTCTTCAACGCTCTTGAGGCCGTTATGCCCCCCCGAGCCGCTGTTGATACGCAAACGGAGCTGTCCCAGAGGAATGGCCACATCATCTACTAAGATGAGCAACCGGGACAGATCGATCTGAAAGTAACGCATTACTTGCGCCACCGACTCTCCGCTGAGATTCATAAAAGTCAGCGGCATGAGCAAAATCACGGAAGATGTGCCCACAGATCCTTGGGCCATGCTTCCTTTAAACTGCGACACCTGTTTGAACGCCAAACTATGTTTCGCAGCCAACTTTTCTAGAGCGGCAAAACCAATATTGTGGCGCGTCCCAACGTAGGACTTTCCGGGATTACCGAGACCTACAATTAGGGCTTTGGCCGCCACGTGTTATGTTCCCGCCTTTTTACCAACAATCACGGCCACTTCGTCCAATTTTGCAAGCGGACGAACACCTTGTGGCAAAGAGATCTCAGATAAACGCTTAGACTGTCCGATGTTCAGCTCTTTCACATCGACCACAAACTCTTGTGGAATATCTTTCGGCAAACAAGAGACCGCCATGGAGCGGATCGGTTGACGGACAAAACCGCCCAACTTAACACCCGCACACTCTGCAGCACCCACTAATCGAATCGGCACGTTCACAGTAATCGGCATCTGATCGTCGAGCAATACTAAATCGAGATGCAAAAGATCATACGATGTGACGTGATACTGCATATCTTTGACAAGCGCTTTTCTTTTTTTCCCCTCCACTTCCACCTCAAATACGGTGGTAGCGAGTAAGCCGGGCTGAATATTTCTCAAAATCGCTTGGATCTCTTCCCCTTTAATAAAAATGGGCATGCCCGCTTCGCGTTGTCCGTATAGGACTGCAGGAACATTCCCTGTGCGGCGCAATTGATTGATCTCGCCTTTTTTTCCAGTCGTTCTTTTATGTATTGCCAGTTTCATACTTCCTCTTTAACTAAACAGCGACGAGATCGACTTCGCTGAAACCACACACTCAATCGCCTCCGCAATCAACGGAGCGATCGAAACAACCTGCACCCCTTGCGCTTTATGCGAGGGAGGCACCGAATCTGTAACGAGGAGGCGATCAATCCCCTCAATTTCGGTCCCATTGATCAGCAGTGCGTGCGTCACAACAGCCAAGACACTCTTTGCGCCTTCCGCTTTACAAACTTTCGCGGCAGTCTTCAACGTCCCTCCAGTCGAACAGATATCATCGACTAAAATGACCTCTTTTCCTTTCACATCGCCGATGAGCGCGTTTGCCTCAGTGACACTTCCATTCACTCTGCGCTTATCGACAATGGCAAGATCTACCTTTAGATCTTCCGCAAACTTTCTCACCATTTTGTTGCTCCCCACATCTGGAGAGACAACTACCGGCCTTTTCAATCCAAGGCCTTTCAACGCCTTCACGAACAAGCGCCTTGCATAAAGATGATCGACGGGGACATCGAAAAATCCCTGAATCTGCTCTGTATGCAGATCCATCGTCAACACTCGAGTCACCCCGGCCCGCTGCAACAAATCGGCAACCAACTTCGCCGTAATCGGCACTCGCCCTTTTTCTTTACGGTCTTGCCTGGCATAAGCGTAGTAAGGCACCACCGCCACGATACTGCGAGCCGATGCGCGCTTGAACGCATCTACTAAAATGAGCAGCTCCATCAAAAAGTGGTTCGGACGGCGCGCAGGCGACTGCAACACAAAAACATCCCGCCCCCGCACATTCTCGAGGATCTGGACCCCAATCTCCCCATCGGGAAATGATTCGATGCTGATTTGTCCCAATGGGACGCCCAGCTCTTTTGCCACAGCCCGAGCCAGTTCAGGATGAGAAGAACCGGCAAATAGCATAGCGGACTGGACCATAAACCTCAACGAATCTAGGCCAATATCTTGGGGCGGAAGGATTCGAACCTCCGCATGGCGGTACCAAAAACCGCTGCCTTACCGCTTGGCGACGCCCCAGAATAAAAAACAGGCTCCATCATAGACAATGTCGTAAATATTTTGCAAGGAAGAGCAAAAAGGACTATACCGAAAATAACCAAGAAAGGAGCCCTTCCTGTGAGAATCGTCCATGCCGCAGCAGAATTCGCTCCCCTGGCCAAAGCAGGAGGCCTCGGCGAGGTGGTGGTGGGACTTTGTCGCGAGCTCACAAGGCGTGGAGAGGATGTTGAAATCATCCTGCCAAAATACGATTTTATCGATCCAAGACAGCTCTTTCAACTAAATCTAGAAGTTCCTGATTTTAAATGCCTTGGGAGTGCAAATGCCATGTGGTCGGCTCAAGCCGAAGGATGCTCGCTGCACCTTTTGGAAGCACGCCATCCTGCAGGCTATTTTCATCGGGGGAAAATCTACGGCTTCGAAGACGATATTGCTCGCTTCACCTATTTCTCTCGCGCTCTTTTGGAGTACTTAAGGCTTAGGCGCGAACCGATCGACGTCTTACACTTACACGATTGGCATGTAAGTCTGTGCGCCCCTTTCGTTCGCGATCTATTTCAAGATTTGCCGATTCGCTCCATCGTCCTTTCCATCCACAATGTCGAATATCAAGGAAAATGCGCGACGCACGATCTCGATGCAGTAGGTCTTTGTGGCGCGGATTATCTGCAAAAAGACAAGCTGCAAGACGACAACCCCAAATATCCACAGACAATTAATTTGTTAAAAGGGGGGGTTGTCTATTCGGATGCAATCATCCCCGTCTCTCCCACCTATGCTAAAGAAATTATGACCCCTGAATATGGGTTTCACCTCGACCCCACCCTTCGCAAGGCGCGTCGCAAGATCACTGGCATCTTGAACGGCATTGACGAAAAGCTTTGGGATCCGATCACAGATCTACATCTAAAACCCACTTATAGAGTGGAATCGGTGCGGCAAGGGAAAAAGAAAAATAAAGATTTATTTCCCCTCGCCACCTCCCACACCCCGTGGGTTGGAGCCATCACGCGTCTCGTTCCTCAAAAAGGGCCAGAACTGATCGAAAAGGCGATCGCCAAAACCTTGGCACTGGGAGGCTCCTTTCTGCTCCTTGGCTCCTCTCCGATCGAGCACATTCAAAATCATTTTAACCAGCTCAAAGAGCACTACAAAGAAAACCCCCATGTGTGGATGCACTTTGAATATAGTGAATCCCTCGCACACCGCCTCTACGCCGCCCTCGACCTCCTTATCGTACCCTCCCATTTTGAGCCTTGCGGCCTTACGCAGCTCATCGCCATGCGCTATGGAACCGTGCCAATCGTGCGCGCCACAGGGGGACTCAAAGACACTGTTTTTGATTGCGAAGACTATAAATTTCCCGTCTCGCAGCGCAACGGCTTTACTTTCAAAGCGCCCACAGCTGCGGCATTAGAATCTACACTCGAGCGCGCGTTTTTGCTCTATCACTCAGAACTTCCCACCTTTAATTCCCTCATTCGACATGGGATGAAGGCCGACTTTAGCTGGAAAACCCCCGCACGCCAGTACCCCAAACTCTATCAAATAAATC
>JAKAFF010000100.1 GCA_021818045.1 bacterium | reverse complement strand
AGTCATATGTTGCTACCCTCACTAAAGTACAAGAGATTGCAAGCCGAATACTCGTGGATGAGCCCTCAGAAGCAAACAGTTCACTTGCGGCCACATCTGCGGCCTTAGCCACATTGAAAGCCCTCAAGGAAGAGGTACCTACACTTGAACTAGAGAACAGCGAAAGACAAACACTTCGCAATATTCTAAGTGGAAACAAAGAGGAAGGAGAGCGAGGAGTCATCGCAGAGGTTCAAACACTCGTTACCACCCGTACGCCTTACGTCTCCCCCTTCACTCGCCTCGCAAACGGCATCATGCAGCATAGAGGCAAAATCGGGGCTGCTGTAGGAGCTGCCGCTATTTACTCTGGCGCTGTAACAACAGCTGCTAAAGCTGCACTTGCCTATGTTGCGCCATACGCTCTTCCTGCGCTGCAGAGCATGGTAAACGTAATGCAGAATGCAACAACTACCTAAGACAAAGACCACTGAATTGATGATCTTTTAAGGGTGTCACTACGCAAGTAGCGGCACCCTTTTTGCTTTAAGCCATCACTTTGCGCTTTTCAATGTATGCAACTACGTCGGCCACGGTCTTTAATTTTTCTGCATCTTCCTCAGAAATTTCAAAACCAAACCGCTCTTCAAAAGTCATGATTAATTCAGTCAGATCGAGCGAATCGGCATTGAGATCTTCGACGAAAGATTTCTCCATCGTCACATCATTCACTTCGACTCCCAATTGCTCTACAATGATATCAATCACTTCTTTTTGTATTGTCATAACTTCCTTTTTGTTGTTATACACAAATGAGTTCAAAAGTTGAATTTTCGGCTGCGCCAAAGCCAACTTTTGAACTCATTTGTGTATATTTAATCACATGACCATTCCGCCATCTACGGTGACCACTTGTCCCGTAATGTAACCTGCTAAATCGCTGGCTAAAAATAATGCGACATGCGCCACATCGCGAGGCTGGCCGATCCGATTCATAGGGATCTGGCTTAAAATCGCCTCCTTATGAGCCTCTGGCAGCACCTCGGTCATTTGCGTCGCTATATATCCGGGCGCTATGCAGTTCGCCCTAATCCCTCGAGTAGCAAGCTCTTTGGCTAAAGATTTCGTAAAACCGATCATCCCCGATTTCGAGGCTGCATAATTCACCTGCCCAGCCCCCCCCATCAACCCAATAACAGAGGAGATGTTGATGATACAGCCCGCTTTCGCCTTAAGCATAGACCGAGCCAGCGCTCGACAAGTATTATACACAGATTTGAGATTGACATCGAGCACTTGATCCCAATCCTCTTCCTTCATTTTCATGAGAAGATTATCGCGCGTAATACCGGCATTATTTACCAAAATATCGACTTTGCCGTGTACTTTAAGAATCTGCTCTACCACTTCATCGACACCCTTAGCATTTGCCACATCGACGAGGAAAACGGAGACTTTCTGCACAGGATCCGCCCTGCAGGCTTCAATTTCTTGCAAAGCTTGTTTAGAGCGCTCTGGATGGGTCCCCAAAATCACAACATCTGCGCCCTGCTCGGCATAAAGACAAGCAATTGCCTTTCCAATACCTGCAGTGCCACCCGTAATGAGAGCCACTTTTCCCTTAAGCAATTGCATAGATCCCCTCCAAATCGCCCACCTTTTCTATTGAAGCTGCAACAGATAGGCCCATTTTGCGATTCAAGCCAGTTAAAGTTTTGCCACACCCCACCTCTAGATAAAGGTCGACCCCTGCGCGCTGCATGGCCTGTAGCCCTTGCTCCCATCGCACAGATTGCGTCACCTGCTGGGTGAGATTTTCCTTGATCTTTGTAAGATCTGAGACAAAATCCCCGGGCACATTCATCACAAGTCCAACCGAACTACTGCTAAATAAAGCCCGATCAATCGCCTCCCGAAGACCCTCTTGGGCAGACTGCATCAAAGGGCTATGAAAAGCTCCTTGCACAGCCAAGGGCAAAACCCGTCTTGCCCCTCTCTCTTTGAGTACAATGGACGCCCTCTCCACTCCTTCTCGAGTCCCAGAAATCACCGTTTGCCCTGGAGCGTTGTAATTGGCAACCCACACCCCCTGCAAGCTCTGTAGCGCCGTCTCGATCAAGGAGGCATCGAGCCCCAAAACAGCTGCCATCGACCCAAGGTTCATCCTACACGCATCGCTCATCAAATGGGCTCTTTTGCGAACGAGCAAAAGCGCTTCGGCAAATTGCAGCCTGCCCGATGCACAAAGGGCGCTATATTCTCCCAAACTGAGCCCCCCGCATACCGCAGGCACTAACTCTGGCAACTGCTGTCTCACTGTCCGAAAGAGGGCCATACTGACAATAAAAATCGCAAGCTGACTATTGAGCGTCTCTGTTAAAAGTTCTTCAGATCCTTGAAAAATGACCTTAGATAGGTGCTCTCCCAGCAAATCATCGGCTTCTTGAAATGTCTCTCGTGCAACGGGAAATGAGTCGTAAAAATCTCTCCCCATCCCCACGTACTGGACCCCTTGACCTGGAAATAAAAAAGCAATTTTGCTCCTCATGTAGCCCTCAAAACTCCAGCTCCCCAAGTAAGTCCTGCTCCAAAAGCGGTGAGCAAAACCCTCTCCCCTTGCGCCAAAGGAGATCTTCTCAACAACTCATCTAAGGCAATGCCAACAGATGAAGCAGAAGTGTTTCCATATTTTTCGACCGTTTTAAAAATCCGATCTGACGGCAAATGCTCAAATCGCTTAGCCATTGCATCGATGATACGCAAATTGGCTTGATGCGGAATGAGCCAACTAATTTCCTTTTCCGAAATGCCAAGACCCTCTAAGCACTCTTTGCAAGAAGCTTCCATCCTCCGCACGGCATGCTTAAAAACTTCGCTACCCGCCATTTTAATATAATGTTGCTCTTCAGCCACAGTCTGCTGCGAAGCAGGAAGACGGCACCCACCAGCCGGCATCACAATCAAATCAGCAAGTTCTCCATCCGCCCCAAGGCACACGCTTTCGATCTCCAGCCCCTCCCCTTCAGCGGACACCACGCATGCCGACGCCCCATCTCCAAAAAGGATGCAAGTGGAGCGATCTCGGTAATTCGTGATCGAAGAGAGTTTTTCAGCAGCGACGATTAAAACATTTTTATAAATCCCGCTTTCTACAAAGGATTTGGCCATGAGCAAAAGATAAGGAAAGCCTGCGCATGCTGCCTGCACATCCACACCGCTTGCTCTTTTCGCGCCAAGAGCCTGCTGCACCAGACATGCGGTACTTGGGAAAATATAATCAGGTGTCAAGGTCGCAACCAAAATGAAATCGATCTGGTCAGCTGAAATCCCGGCGCTCGCAATGGCCCGTTTTCCTGCCTCCGCCCCCATCGTTGAGGTGAACTCTTCTGGAGCTGCAATTCTACGCTCGCGCATCCCGGTCCGAGTGACGATCCACTCGTCACTCGTCTCCACCATCTTCTCCAAGTCTTGGTTGGACAAAATCCGATGGGGCAAATAGGAACCGGTCCCAACGATTTTCGCTCGGCTTTTCTTCATATATGGGGTCGAGTTTAGCGAATCGGCGCTTAAATGGGAATAGACCTCTTACAAACAATTCTATTTGTGCTACACTTCGCATGCATGGCGCACCGACTTCCCGAAGAGCTCCTTCCTCTGATTGCTTACCTAAAAAAATTACCTGGCGTGGGCACCAAAACAGCGGAGCGCTTTGCCTTCGAACTCATCAAATGGGACGAAGCGCACCTCCAAGATTTGGGAAGCCATTTACAAACCATCCGCGCGAAAATCCCTCCCTGTCCTACTTGCAGCTGTCTCACCTCTTGCGGCACCTGCCCCTTTTGCTCCACAACACGCGACACGACCTCTCTTTGCATCCTGGCGTCCGCTCGCGATGCGTATGCGATTGAAGAGACGCAAAGCTATCGAGGCTTGTACCATGTCGTAGAGCATCTCCTCTCCCCTCTCGACGGCCGCCACGTTTCCTCCTTAAAAATCGATCGCATTGAAGCAAGGCTTGCAGGAGTGAAAGAACTCATCATCGCGTTTGACTCCACTTTAGAAGGGGACACAACGGCTCTTTATCTCAAAAGCGTCTTATCCAGACCCAATCTATCGATTTCGCGCCTCGCGTTCGGACTCCCCATCGGAAGTAGTTTAGAACATATTGATAGCGGAACACTCACCCGATCTCTTCTCGGCAGACAGTCTCTTTCTTAATAGGTTGTTGTTTTTTTTTAACCCCTTTTGCTACCATCGTTAGCACCGTGAAGAACGCCTTGGCTTATCGAACAACGATTGGATTTTAAGACATGATTAGATCTTGCATTTTACTCTCCCTGCTTTTCGCCAGTATGACAGCCCCTCTCATAGGAGCTGAGTTGTACGATGACAAGAAAGTGTCTCACATTGAAATCGTCGTAGATTCAGAAGATGGTTATGTAGACCCAGCGCCTGTCCTAGCACGGCTGAAAACCCAAGAAGGCGATGAATTTTCGAGCCTCACCTTTGACAATGACCTCAAAAGCCTCTCTGATGAATACGACCAAGTCACGCCCTCATTAAAACTGCAAAACGGCCAAGTCTATATTACCATTCACGTAGTTCCCAAACCGATCATCCACCAGATCGTATGGAGCGGCAACTCGCAATACAGCACATCGACACTCCAAGATGAACTCGACATCAAAACCAACACCGTATTCAATCGGCAAGACTTCAACAAGTCCTTCAATAAAGTGAAGCAATTTTACTTTAAAAAGGGATACTTTGAGTCGCAACTTACCTACACCATACAGCCCATCGCTGGCACAAACCAAGTCGATATCACCATTGATATCCAAGAAGGGCGTCCCGGTTATATCGGCAGCATCGAACTTAATGGCTTTTCCAAATCGGAACAAAACGAGCTGTACGAACAGATGTATCTAAGGAAATACAATTTCCTATTCAGCTGGCTCACGGGCACGGGCATTTATCGAGACGAAGCTTTGGAACAAGATCGGATGACGATTATCAACTACCTGCATAATAAAGGGTATGCAGACGCAAGGGTAGATATCGACTTAAAAGACGACCCCCAAAGCCGCCGAATGATCGTGGAAATTACAGCAGATAAAGGCCCGATCTACCATTTTGGCAACGTCCAGTTCCAAGGAAACACCCTCTTTTCCAATGAAGAGATCGAAAAAAAGGCCCAAATCTCTGTAGGAGAGATCTACTCCCCCGACAAAGTCAGAGACGCCCAGATTGCGATCAAGGACCTCTATGGGCAAAAAGGCTACATCGATGCAAGCGTGCAATTTGAAACATGCCTTTGCGAAGATCAGCCCGTTTTCAACGTTGGCTTTACGATCGAAGAGGGACAGAAATACAAGGTGGGACTCGTCCACATTTTCGGCAACAGCTCCACAAAAAGCAATGTCATCCTTCGGGAATCGCTCCTCGTGCCAGGAGAAACATTTGATTCTCGCAAACTCAAAGCCACCCAGCAAAGACTCGAAGCCGTCGGTTATTTTAAAAGCGTAAACGTCTATGCCGTGCGCACCGCTGATGACGAAGCGCTTGGCGACACCTATCGAGACGTCTACATCGAAGTGGAAGAGACAACAACGGGCAACGTCAGCCTGTTCATGGGCTTTAGCTCCATGGATGACGTCTTCGGCGGCATCGACCTCACTGAGCGCAATTTCAACTTAAGCGGCATATCTAGAGCCTTTTTCCGGGGCTCTTTATCAGAGCTGCGCGGCGGCGGAGAGTTTTTCCACGTTAGAGGCACGCTTGGTAAAAAGCAAAATAACGTCCTTGTTTCATGGATGAACCCTTACGTCAACGACTCGCTTTGGCGCCTTGGAGTTGAGATCAGCCGCACATTTAGCGAATTGCAAAAAGACGGGGTCGTCATCACATACAGCGGCTCTGTTTGCAGAAACTACCGCCTCACCCACTTTTGGGCAGCAGGG
>JAKAFF010000099.1 GCA_021818045.1 bacterium | reverse complement strand
GTGAAAACAGCACACCGTCAGACAACATGTTCTGCTTGTCAGATCACTCTTGAGTACTTTTCAGATGAACCGGCTTCGGTATAAAAACAGACTTCCTTGCTATGACAATCCAAGCTCCCAACGCCACCGGCATCAAATATAGCATGGGAGCTGCAGTCCATTTTGTTTGTTGGTATATCCAAATCGAAATAGCGGCTGCTGGGCTGCCCAACACTTGCGCTCCCAGAGTATAAGCAAAGGAAAAGATCGCTCCTCGCGACAAACTAGGAACCTGTTCAACCGCCCATGCGTAATACGGCGCTGCGAACGCAATGCCCGCTGTCATCAAAAACAGCCGAACAATAGCCACATCCATTAATGTCGCATGAACGCCCAACAATCCAAATACAGGCCACGCACCTAAAATCAGCGCTGCGCTTGCAAACAGCATGACCCGCTCTTTACCCACCTTTTGAGCCAAGTATCCAAACACAGGAAGTAATATAAAATCCGCAACAAGCAAAGCCGTATTCATCTGCATCAACTGCGTTTTCGAAATGGAGGTGATCAGAGGAATATATCCATTCATTAGGGTAAATGTAAACGAGTAGACAGTGTGACTTAAGCCCGCTGCAAGAAAAAGAGCCAAAAATGCCCTTCGATGCTCACAAAAACTCAGCCAAAATCTACGAATTTCAAATTTTCGACACGCCCCAATGGCAAGCGCTCCCCCCTCTCTCAGCGCCACCCGCGCCGCCACCCCAAAAAAAGCACTGATGCTACCTGCTATAAAAAAATAGCGCCATCCCCGTTCAATCCACCCCAAAGAACTACCAAGAGCCACTAATGCAGATGCAAAAAGAGCTCCAGCAACCGAAGAAGCATCAAATAACCCACTTAATAAAGAGAAGTGCTTAGATCCTCCAGCCTCTAAAATATAAAGCGCCCCGTTCGGAGTTTCTCCAGCTGAAAAAAAACTCTGCAATAATCGCACAAGTGCAAGCAACAGTGGCGCTAAAACGCCCACTTCCCGAGATAAAGGTAAACATCCAAGCGCCATGGTCGCAAGAGCCATCCCCACCAAAGAAACGCTAAAGGCTTTTTGGCGCCCAATGCAATCCCCCATCCAACCAAAATATAGAGCTCCCAAAGGCTTTGCAAGCACGCCTAAAGGCAACATGGCATAGGTAAAAAGAAGCGCTGTTATGGGATCTTTTTCATGAAAAAACAAGGGTGCTAAAAAAGGAGCCAGTAATGCAAACAAGACAGAATCGTAGTGCTCTAAAAAATTACCAATCATCCCCACGCAAAGCGCAAACCGACTTTTCATCAATGAAAGCTCATTTTGAAGACAGCCTCTAAAAGGGGAAGATCTTAGCCGCACTGTAAAAATCGCGCAACCAATTTTCATTGACTCTCAACTCAATAAAACTGTACCATGCTGACCTATGAACACAGAATCTAAGTTGCAAAATAGAGCGTTCCTTGGCATATCCTTAATGATCATCGGCCTTGCGCTGTATCCTCTTTCAGATGCTTTTATTAAACACCTCATGGGCACCTATTCGATTGCTCAAGCCTCATTTTTAAGGGCGATCACCCGCTTTATTCCCTTGTGCATAGCGATGTATTTCCAGGGAGGCCCCTCCGTTGTACTGAAAACCAAAAGACCTGGCGCGCATCTCTTGCGCCTGCTCGTCAATTTAGCCTATACTCTTGCATTCATGTGCTCATTTCCCTTGGGCTCTTTGACAGTGATCTACACGCTCAGCTACACCTCACCCTTGTTTATGATTATTCTCAGCGCACTCATTTTAAAAGAGAAGGTGAGCCGGGAGCGGTGGTTTGCCGTCGCTATAGGGATGATTGGCGTCATTATTGCTATGCAACCTGGCACCAATGTCTTCGCAATGGTGTCGATTCTCGTTCTCATTGGCACTTTTTTAGGAGCATTAAACAAAATTCTCATGCGCCGCCTCACCACGACGGAACATAGTTTGGCAATCGCCATTTATCCAAATTTGATGATGATGATCGCAACCCTCCCCTGGATCCTGACCTCTTGGCAATCGATGCCTTGGAGTCATTGGGGAATATTTGCCTTTGTTGGTTTGATTACCGCAGCGGGCCAGTACGCAATCGCACAAGCCTTGCGATTTGCCCAAGGCTCTGTGCTCGCACCGATCGACTATTCAACATTTTTCTGGGTGGTAGCTCTAGACTTTTTCTGGTGGAATAAAACGCCAGATCTCAGCTCCGTGATCGGAGCTGCCGTTATCGTAACTAGCAACTTTTATATCTTGTATCGAGCCCGCAAAGAACAAGCTACAAAAGAGGCAATCGCGACTTAACACCATCCGAAGCAAGTGCGAAATGCATTCCCTACAGCCGCCCACTCTTTGACAAGCGCGTCAGATGCAACTCCGTATGCCCCTTGAAATAGAGGCACCACGACATACTTGCCGATGGCCCCTACAGTATGTCCCACCGTTTTCGCCCCTAAATTTATGGCAAAAACAAACGCTTTTCCCATCAGCTCGCCCATATATTGGGCCGATATGATGACCACATCTCCCGCTTCCTTAATATCAGCTGCCCCCCTAGGAGCCGCCCCTAAAGTGGATGCCACTAAATCCACGATTTTCAAAGTTCCTTCTGGATTAAAATAGGCCCCTGCAGCAGCAAGTCCCGTCACACCAATACTCGTGACAACTGCAGCTTTCGCCACCCAAGCTGTAGCGTCTAAAGCTCTATCAAATACTCTTTGTAAGGCCCACTTAGTGCTGTCTGCGACAGCATTTGCTCCCACTTTGACAACAAAAGATGAGCCTTTTACTACAAGACGGCCCGTTCCCTTGACCGCTGAGCTCGCAGCATACCCCGCTTGCTCACCACACCATACTGTACCGCGGAGCACGCCATTGCCAGCCCAACCTACCCAATTCCTGACTGTTCCCATAAATTACCCCTAGTAATACTAGAGAACAATTATAACACAAAGCGCAATTACATATTAGTATAAAAACAGCGTTAATTATACTGATTTTTTTGTTTTATAGCGCGCAACAAAGAATCAACTCTTTTGCGCTCTTGATGGGTAGTGCGATCGATAATTAATACCCCATTGAGATGATCATTTTCATGCATAAACATGCGGGCTCGAAAATCTTGTAATAATTCTTCGACAAAGTCCCCTTTCAAATTTTGATAACGAACGCGGATTGATTTAGGGCGAGTCACTTCTACATGAAGATCTGGCAAAGACATACACCCTTCCAGCATAGTAACTGTTTCTTTAGAAGGGTCGGAAAGCACTGGATTAATGATGATCTCGGGATCAGCAAAACAGTATTTATTATCTGGCAGAAATTTTTCTTCTCGAATTACAAAAATTCTTAACAAGACCCCTAGCTGGGTCCCAGCAAAGCCAATAGCATTGTCATACGAAAGCATGGTTTGAACCATGTCGTGACAAGCCTGAGCCACCTCCGGAGTGATCTCCTGCACAGGTTTAGCCTTGACGCGCAACTCGGGATGCCCAAAATAGCGCAGGGGTAGTTTTGGCTGATTCATGACCCTTGTGTCTGCTCCGTAGCGGGCAGAGAGCGATTTTGAGAGCTTCGACCCAAAGAGCCGCTCCAAAGAGAAAGAACCAAGCAAGAGATTAAAAACGCCGCAGCCAAATAGCCTGTAAACTGCTTCAATACTTCTGCAGTCGATGTCCCAAATAGCGAATCACCAGAATCTCCGCCAAATGATGCTCCGAGTCCTAGGCTCTTTGCCTCTTGCACCAAAATCACAAGACATAAAAGGGCTGAGGCCAATAAAAACAAAAACAAAAATAGATAAAACAAAACTGTCATTTCTTTACTCTTTTAATGGTAGTTTTACGCACTTTTTTTGGGGTTTTTTCCTTCGAAGCGTTCCGAATAATGGCAGAGAACGCTTCCACATTCAAAGAGGCCCCTCCGGCCAAAAGGCCATCGACATCATCCAATGCGACAATATCCGCCGCATTTTCAGGCTTCACCGACCCTCCGTATAGGATGGGGATTTTGCTTGCTTTTCTTGCGCCTAGTATTTGTGCAATGCACTGGCGGCAAAAGTGATGGATCTCTTGGATTTGGTGCAAAGTGGGGACTTTTCCCGTGCCAATCGCCCAAACAGGCTCATACGCAATCATCAAGGAATCGAGCGCCTCTTTGGGGACTGCTTCAAGAGCTGACACCAACTGCTCTTCAATCACTTTTTGGGTTTGATCAGATTTTCTCTGTAAAGCGGTTTCTCCGATACACACAACGGGTTGGATATCATCGCGCACAGCGCGCAAAATCTTTTTATGAATCAGCTCGTTGGACTCCCCAAAAATATGCCGCCTTTCGGAGTGTCCAAGCAACACAAAGCCCGCTCCGGCTTCTTTCAGCATAAGCCCGGCAATCTCCCCCGTAAAAGCTCCCTCTCTTGCGTCATTCATATTCTGTGCGCCAATCACGATATTCGTCTCTTTAGCACATGCGGAGGCCGACGCAATCGAAGTAAAAGGCACCGCCAGATATACACAAGCCGACTCTCCTTCCACAAGAGGGGCTAGCGCTTCGATATACGCAGACGCCTCTCTCGACGTCTTATACATCTTCCAATTTCCGATCACATAAAGCTTTCTAGCCATGCGTCTATTTCCGCCAATTCGCATGTACAACATGGTATCGGATTGATCCCTATTCTTTCTAGCGAGAAAATTTTGAGTTATGGCAAACTGCGTAGACGATGAAAATCTTTAGCGTAAGTGAACTTACCTCCGCGATCAAGGCGGTTCTTGAACCCAATTTTCGAACGATTCTGGTACGCGGCGAAATTAGCAATTTTAAAATCCAATCATCAGGGCACCTCTACTTCATTTTGAAAGATGCCGGCTCCCAAATTTCGGCAGTTTTGTTTAAAGGCAATGCAGCACAGCTTCCTCGCATGCCTAAAGAGGGAGATCAGGTGATTGTACGCGGAGAGATTAGCCTCTACGCTCCTAGAGGCCAATACCAAATCGTGATCCGCGAACTCCAATTCCTAGGGCTAGGCGAACTTTTGCTCAAATTGCATCAATTAAAAGATCTCCTTCAGTCTAGAGGATGGTTTGACCCAGCGCGCAAACGGCCGCTACCCAAACTGCCCAAGCGCATTGGCGTTGTCACAAGTCCAACTGGAGCCGTCATCCAGGACATTTTGCACATCTTAACGCGCAGATTCGCAGGATTTCACGTGATCTTGAATCCTGTGAAAGTGCAGGGCGAGGGGGCAGCTCAAGAAATTGCTCAAGCCATCTGCGATTTTAACCGGTACAATCTAGCGGATGTTCTCATCGTCGGGCGCGGGGGAGGAAGTATTGAGGATCTTTGGGCATTTAATGAAGAGATCGTAGCCAAGGCGATTTTTGAATCAAAAATTCCGGTGATCTCGGCTGTGGGCCATGAGACTGATTTTACCATTGCAGATTGGGTCGCAGATGTGAGGGCCCCCACCCCGTCAGCTGCTGCTGAAATTGCAATTGCCGAAAAGAGCCACTTATTGCAGTACTTGCATACTGCTGCACACCAATGCCGCACCAGAGTCTCTCAACAAATCGCCCAATGCCGCCAAAGAATCGCTGCCTTGCAAAAACATCCTTTGCTCAGTTCCCCCTATGGCATGATCGAACAAGCGATGCAACGGGTCGATGACTATCAGCGCTGGCTAGACAGACTCCATCCCAAGCTCAAAATCCAGCAATACCAAGAAAGACTCGATCGGATTAAAAACCATCTCAAGGCCCTGCACCCACAAAACATCCTCAATAAAGGATATGCGATCCTCTTTTCGGAAAATGAGGGTTCGATTATCCTCTCTGCAAACGAACTAAAGCCCAACCAGAAGTTTCATGCTCTATTACATGATGGCAAGGTAGTGGCAAGTGTGAATGAGGTATTAGAAAATGGTTCCAGAACCGCTCTCTTTTGAAAAGGCGTTTGAACGTCTTGAACAGATTTTGGAAAGAT
>JAKAFF010000098.1 GCA_021818045.1 bacterium | reverse complement strand
GGGGGGAGGAGATAGAGGTGGCCACGAAGGTCTCTCTCTGGGCGGAGGAACACTTATATACACAAATGAATTCAAAAGTTGGTTTTTCAGCAACGCGAAAGCTGGCGGAATTTACCTATCGTAAGTGACCCAATATTAAAAATATAGGGTCACTTACGATAGGTAAATTGCGCCGCTTTGGCGCAGCCGAAAATTCAACTTTTGAACTCATTTGTGTATGCCAAATCCGCCGAGAAATCTGACTAAAATCCCCAATTGAGGGCGGTGCCGCCATAGGCGGCGTTTCCTACA
This sequence comes from bacterium, assembly GCA_021818045.1. Taxonomy (GTDB): domain Bacteria; phylum Chlamydiota; class Chlamydiia; order Chlamydiales; family SM23-39; genus REEB52. The sequence continues at coordinate 5,736 of JAKAFF010000098.1, read as the reverse complement.
TGTGTATAAAGGGGATCGTGGTTGTGTTTGTTTTTAATGTAGAAGTTGCCACCAAAATTATAGCCTCCGTACACTTCAAATTCTATGCGTAAAAACTTTTCGTAGTGTAAATTGAGTTCTGCTCCCACGGAAGAATAAGAGAAGATGGATCTAGGTTGCGGCTCATGCGGGCCCGTCCGAAAGCGCTCCTTGAGGGGGCGGCCCTTGAGACTGAGCCGCCACTCTTTCGTAAGGGCGTATTCTATTGAGTAGGTGATGGGAAAGACCGCTTGCAACAGCCACTTTGGCGAGACGATGTAGTCGAGTCCTATGACGGGATAGACTTCTTGTCCTTCAAATCCGGTGTATCCAAGAGCTCCCACGTGGCATTTCCACTGAGGCGATATTTCATGTGTGCCCCAGAAAAGAACGGAATAAAGGCCGTAACTACTGGGATGGGAAAGATGTTTGACGTCGATATTGTAGTCGACCCTCATGATCCAGCGCCATGTTTCGATGGCATTGGTATAAAATGTGAGGGCAAATTGCAAATAGTGGAAGTGGGTTTCATTAAATTTCGGATTGTCATTCCAATCTAAAGTGAAGGTATTCCATTCAACTTTGGGAAAAAAATAGGAGGTTTGGCTGATAGGTACAAGCATGTAGACGAAGGCATTGGCTTTATTGAATATTACATGGCCTTGGTCAGAGTGATGTTTGGGTTTGACAGTAGCGCTTCCAATGGCAATGAGATTGCCCCCTGCATGCAGAGGATGAAAGTCCCAATAGGAGTAGGTGGAATAATCGGGCCCTTCTTGAGCTAAAAGCGCAGCCGTCGTCAAACATGCGCAAAGCCACTTCTTCATTCTCCGCTCCCCAACATGCGAAGGTACTCTTTTTCTTTTTCTTTTGCATCTAATTTTTCGATGAGGGTTCGGACGCCTCCTTCATGTATAATTTTTCGGACGCGATAGTGGTCGGTTGCACATTTGGCGACTTGGACGAAGTGGGTGACGCAGATAATTTGCCCTTTTTGAGAAAGAGCGTGTAGCTTGGCTCCGAGAAGCGCTGCAGTTTGTCCCCCTACGTTGCTATCAATTTCATCCAAGACGAGGGTCTTTTCTTGGCGCGCCAAAAGGACTTTGATGGCCAAAAGCACGCGGGATAATTCTCCGCCGCTTGCGCACTCTTCTAGTGCAATCGGCATTTGTCCAAGATTTGCCGCAAAAAGGAAGCGGTTTTGCTCTGTAATGCGAAACTGAGCATGGGGTAGATTAAGACTTTTTAGCTCTGTCAAAATGTGCTTTTCAAAGGGAATTGCCGCAGCCCTGCGCGCCTCTTTAATTTGATGAGCTGCTTGCAAATTTTGCTCTTTTTTCAATAAAAGGTCTTGTTGCATGGCCTCTAGAGAAGATTCTGTAATGGTTCGCAGCTTCTCTTCTAACGATTTTTTGTAAGATGCGATGTCGGGGCCAAATCGGCGCTTTAACGATTCGAGGATCCCTATTCTTTTTTCTACGATCGCGAGCCGATGGGGATCGATCTCGATGCGATCGACTGAGGACCTGAGGGTTAGCCCTAGCTCTTTGAGTTCCAATAGGGCATTTTTCATCGTTTGGGCAAAGGGCGCCCATGTTTCATCTAGATGTGATGCATGTTCTAATAGCGCAAGGTTTTGCTTGAAGGAGGTAAGCTCCCCCCCTTCTGTGAGGGTGAAGGTCACGGTGCTAAGTTTTTCTAGCAGCTCTTGTCCGTGTGTGAGGAGCCGGTGCTCTTCATTGAGCCGGAGCTCTTCTCCTTCTTGCCACTGGAGCTCTTCCAGAAGGTTTAAATCTTGCTGCGCTAACTGAAGTTCTTTTTCTTTTTGATGAAGATCTAGTTTGAGCGCTTGGAGTCGATTTTCTAAAGCCCTTTCTTCAATCAAGGCTTTTTCATGTGCTGCGACTTGATCTAAGATGTTTGCATAAGCATCGAGCATGTGCCTTTGCTGCTCGACGGATGCAAGTAGGGCGGCACTGCTTTGATCCACTTGCTCGATTTGCATCGTTTCGCGCAAAATGGCAAGGCTTACTTGCGCCTCATCGATGAAACACCTGTTTTTCCCTGAGCGATAAATCTCTCTTCGCACATGGATGGGACCTTCTAAAGTGGCCTCTACAACGGCAAAATCTGCCCCCTCCCTGATCTCTTGCACATCGGCTCTTCCTCCAGCAAGCAGGCGGATGGCACTTAAAATGGCCGATTTGCCAGAGCCGGTTTCTCCTGTGATAATGTTGAGATGCGGCCCAAAATGCACCTCGGCATATTCAATGAGAATGAGGTTTTGCACCTTTAAAAAAATCAAAGCTCGCTCATCGTTTTGAAATGGGTCTTTGCGACTTTTTCTAATACATCAGCGCCAAATTTTGCGACTAATTTTCGTCCCGCTTCAATGACTTTGGCATTGGCCCCTTTCGGTATTTCGATGCCGTATTCTTGGCTTAAGGTTTGCATCCCCTCTACAAATGCGGCGCGCGCTAAAATGGAGGCGGCAGCGACCACTAAGTCGTCCTCCCCATGCGTCTTTTGCTCGAGCTCAACTGTGAGTTTTTTTTGCTGTAGCGCTTGCTGCATCACATGTTTTTCTGCAAACTGGTCGACGAGCGCCTTTTGACAACCCGTTTTGGCAGATAGATCGGCAAGCGCCGCTGTATGGGCCCAAGCAAGGAGGCGATTGAGATTTTTAAATTTGCGATGCAGTTCATTATATTTCGTCGGAAAGAGGCGAATTACAGTATAGGGATATTGGGCTCTGATTTTTTGGGCCAGCTTCAAAATCACATCATCTGAAAGGCGTTTGCTGTCTTTGACTCCAATTTTCAGTAAGTTTTGAATGCCTTCTTGATTGGCAAATACGGAGGCGATGCAAAGGGGACCAAAAAAATCGCCCTTGCCTGCTTCATCCATGCCAATGTGGGGTGTCAAGTCGAGGTGTGCTTCTGGATGGGAAAAGTGGAAAGATTGCAAAATTTGCGGTTCGAGATAAAACTCGATGAACGGATCCTTTTCTTTGCCTTGGACCGTTAACTTGCCCGACTCATATAAGGTGCAAGAGATCCCCTTTTTCTTGGCAGAAAAGATCGTATAGGGAGGGGTTGTAAAAGTGAACCCTTGATTGTGTAGATCCTCTTGCAACTTGGATGCCAATTTGAGATCTACTTGCGCAGTGAAACAACTCGGTTTATCCATCCCATCATGATAAGCCGTTTGACGGAATTACACAAGTTGTTAAGATGGACACTATCGTGGAGGTATTATGTCTGATGGACTAAAAAAAATGGGCGAAAAGTTTCGCTCGAAAAGAGAAGAGCTGAACTTGACGCTCAAAGAGGTGGAAAACGCGACTTCCATTCGGATGGTTTATTTGCAAGCCATCGAAGAGGGGAGGGTGGACCATTTTTTGTCGACAGTATACGCTTTGGGTTTCATTCGCCAATACGGAGGGTTTTTGGGGTTTGAGCAAGAAAAGCTTTCCAAAGAATTTCCAGATGCGTTGCGCCTTCCTCCAGAAAAACAAGATTTTGCCTATGGCATTGGAACACTAGAGATGCGCGGCGCTCCCCATGGAGGTGTCCGTTGGATTCCGAACTTAATGTGGGTTGTTGTAGGGGCGGTTGTGTTAATTGGAGCTTTTTATTTTGCAAAATTTGTTGGCGTTTTTTGAATGTAAATTATATGGTTGGCTGTTATGGAGCAATTAGGCGACTACACCATCCAAAAGCCGCTCGGAATGGGCCCATTTGGCGAGGTGTACCTTGCAGAGCACCGGTTTATTCGAAAATCCTTTGTTCTCAAACTGCTTCCTGCTGAAGTTTCTGCCGACCCCACATTCATTCGCAGATTTGAAGCGCAAATCGCCGACATTGCCGCGCTCGATCACCCCAATATCGCCAAAATCCACAACGTCTCTTCGAGCGCAGATCGCTATTTTATCGTGATGGATCCTTTTGTCGATTCATTGGGACAGACCATGCATTTGGAGCGTTATCTCGAGTTGAAGGGGCGCTCCTTGCGTGAGGAGGATTGGGTCGATCACTTGACGCAAGCGGCCTCGGCCCTAGACTATGCCCACTCTATAGGACAAATCCATGGAAGCTTGAAGCTGACCAATATCTTAGTGGCCCCTGCTGAAAACGGCGTCCGATTGGTGCTCTCGGATTTTGGACTCTCTCGTCTCATTGGAGAAAAATGGGCGCTTTTGCACTTTTGTCAGCAGATGGCAAGCGCATTTCCCCATCGCAAATTCTGCAGCGCGTACGCCTTTTTGGCGCCCGAGCAAAAAAACTTGGATGAAGAGCTCACGCCCAAAGTCGATGCATACGCCTTCGGCGTTTTGGCTTATTATCTCCTGTTTCGCAAAACTCCAGAAGGCGTTTTTGATCTGCCGTCGCGCTCTTTGGCAGAAGCGAGTCTCAACTGGGATCTGCTCATCAACCGGTGCATGCAGTCCAATCCAAACGTCCGGCCGCAACAGCTGCTTTTGGCTATCCAAGAGTACTTGCGCTCTCCGCGCACGATTTTAACGGAGATGCTCTCTGCCCATGAAAACAAGGTAGACAATAGTCAGCAGATGGCCTTTGAATTAGAGCCGGCGGCTCACAAGATTGCAGCAGAGCCGCAAGATGTGATGGCGAAAGAAGAGCCGCATACCCTCAAGCCTGTATTGCGCCCGCAAGGGTTGGCGCGTCCCGAATACGAGCCCGATCCAGGTGCCATTTTTCAAAGAGAGACCCATGTGAGTCACTATACTCCCAACAAAGTCGACGTGACTGAAATGGAGCCCCTTTTAACCGAGATGGTCGTCATCCCTGGCGGTACCTATTTGCGCGGCAGCAATGAGGGCGCCCGTGATGAGATGCCGCGCCACCCTGTGAAACTTTCAAGCTTTGCGCTTGATATCCATCCTGTTACAAATGAGCAGTTTGTCCGATTTCTTCAGGCAATGGGAGGGGAGAAGGACCATAACAACAACGATATTATCCGTCTGCGCGATTCCCGCATTAAGCGCAGCGCGGGCAAAGTCATTATCGAATCGGGCTATGCGAAACACCCGGTCGTTGGGGTGACTTGGTATGGAGCTGTGGCGTATGCCAAGTGGGTTGGTAAAAGATTGCCTACTGAAGCGGAGTGGGAAGCTGCCGGATCTGCAGGGCGCGATACTCAATTTCCCACAGGTTCTGATATCGAAAGGGCGCAAGCCAACTTCTTTAGCTCCGATACGACAGCCGTCATGAGCTATCCTCCCAATGCCTATGGCCTTTATGACATGGCAGGCAACGTCTATGAGTGGTGTCAAGATTGGTATGCATACAACTATTACGACTCCTCCTCTTTAGAGCCCGATAATCCTAAGGGGCCCCAGCAAGGCGTCTATCGGGTCGTAAGAGGCGGCTGCTGGAAGAGCTTGAAAGAAGATTTGCGCTGTTCCCATCGCAATCGGAATAATCCGGGTGCTGTGAACGGCACTTATGGCTTTCGCTGCGCCGCAGATGTCGCTCCCTGAGAAAGTATTAGAAAGCTTTGCCGATTTCTAGCATGCCTTGATAGGACTGATACGAGGCGCCAAGTTCCATGTGATAGCTAAGACTTGCGCGAGGATACTTGGTCGACCCTGAAGAATAGATTGTCAAGAGCCACCGTTTAGGCGACTTGTCTTAACAGCCCTACTTTCTCCGATCCAGGCAAGACCGCGCTTCTGATCCACCCAAAAATTTTGAC
>JAKAFF010000097.1 GCA_021818045.1 bacterium | reverse complement strand
AATACGGCGTTGTGCGCAATTACATCGATTGGCTGACGGTCGTTCCTTGGGGGCTGTATAGTAAAGAAACGCACGATGTGAAAAAGGCCGAAGGGATTTTAGAAAAAGATCACTACGGGCTCAAAGACATCAAAGAGCGCATTTTAGAGTTCATTGGAGTGGGTAAATTAACGGGTGGCGTGAAGGGGAGCATCATTTGCTTGGTAGGCCCCCCAGGCGTTGGAAAAACGAGTATCGGGAAAAGCGTGGCGCGCGCCCTCAACCGAAAGTTTTATCGATTTTCCGTCGGGGGTATGCGCGATGAAGCAGAGATCAAAGGGCACCGCCGTACTTACATTGGCGCAATGCCTGGCAAAATGATTCAGGCGCTGAAATATTGCCAAACGATGAACCCGGTGATCATGCTAGATGAAGTGGATAAGATGGGGGCAAGCTACCATGGCGATCCTGCGTCCGCTTTACTCGAAGTATTAGATCCAGAGCAAAACAAAGAATTTCTCGATCACTATCTCGATGTGCATTGCGATTTGTCGAATGTACTTTTTATCGTCACAGCAAACGTATTGGACACGATCCCTGAACCGTTGAAGGATCGGATGGAAATTTTGCGCCTATCGGGATATATTGCAGCAGAAAAGATTGAAATTGCCGAAAAATATCTCATTCCTCGCAATCGCAAAAGCATGGGACTTACTGCCGCGCAACTGCAATTTACCCGCGGCGCCATCGGACAGATCATCAATGGATATGCGCGGGAGGCGGGCGTGCGCACTTTGGAAAACAATATCAAAAAAGTGATGCGCAAAGTGGCTGTGCGCATTGCGCGTGCGTCTGGCAAAAGGGTTGGTAAAACCACCATTTCTGAAAAAAATCTCACCACATTCCTCGGCAAACCGATCTTTACGAGCGATCGGTATTACGAAGTGAATCCAGTGGGGGTGACAACAGGGCTTGCTTGGACCGCCCTTGGAGGGGCGACGCTTTATGTAGAGGCTGTTCGCTACCCATCGGAAAAAACGGAAATGAAACTCACAGGACAAGCGGGCGATGTCATGAAAGAGTCGGCGCAAATTGCCTGGACTTATGTCCAAAGCAATGTCCATCGCTATGCTGCGGATATCCCCTTTTTCGAAAAATCGCAGATCCATTTGCACATTCCAGAAGGGGCGACCCCCAAAGATGGCCCTTCGGCAGGCGTTACGATGGCAACGTCTCTCCTATCGCTGTTGTTGGGCACTGCTGTGCGGGATAATTTGGGTATGACGGGCGAATTGACCCTCACAGGCCGAGTGCTCCCCATTGGCGGTCTTAAAGAAAAGCTGATTGCTGCGCGCAGATCCAAGCTCAACACTCTCATTTTTCCCAAAGAAAATTTGCGCGATTACGATGAACTGCCCGACTATCTTAAGAAGGGGTTAGAGGTGCACTTTGTGGACCACTACGATGAGGTATTTCGCATCGCTTTTCCGAAACTAAAGGTGCATCATGCAGCCGCAGTGGCTTCAAAGAAAGCTCATCGAGCCAAAAGAGCTTGAAGAAGTCGTGGCGCAGCTGCGCCGTCAGCACTTGACGATTGCGACTCTCAATGGCTCTTTTGATCTGTTGCATGCAGGACACCTCTTCATCATTCATGAGGCATCCAAACAGGCCGATCGATTGATCGTGGCGCTCAATTCCGATCAATCGATCCAAAAATATAAAAGTCCCAATAGGCCAATTATCCCTCTTTCCTATAGACTAGAGATGATGGCGGCGTTAGAATTTGTAGATTATGTAACCTGGTTTGATGAGATAGATCCCATTCAGTTGTTGTCTTGCATTAAACCCGATGTGCATGTGAATGGTGCAGAATATGGCCATCAATGCATTGAAGCTCAAACGGTACAAGCACATGGGGGGAGGCTGCATCTCGTCGATCGCATCCCAAGTCTTGCAACAACCGCTATTATAGACAAAATTCGGACCCTATGAGAACGATCGGCACCCTTTCGAATGAAAATTTTGCACATCGGCTGACAAATTACTTAAGCTATCAGGGCATCAAAAGTAAATGCGATATGCAATTTGATGCAGCAACTGGCAGCATGACCTATCAATTTTGGGTGCAAGATGAAGATGCCATTGCAAAAGCAGAAATGATTTTTGCAGAGTTTGTCAAAAACCCACTTTCTCCGAAATACGATGCCCCTGAGCCGCAAGAGCCCGAACTGCCGATCCCCAAAGTAGAAAATGATGCGCCACACCGCTTTCGCACTCATATCACCTACGTTTTCCTCTATCTGTGTACGCTCATTTTTTTCATTAGCAGTCTACAGGAGGTTTCTTTAGAAAAACTGGGACTTACGGAAAAGACGTTTCTTCTTACCCCCATTCAAGCAGGCCTCATGTTTGATTTGCCTCCAGCTGTGGCAGAGCTTGAAAAAGTGATCGAAAAATATGAGCTCACGGGCAAACCTGTCGAGGAGATTCCCCCTGAAATCATGGCCCAATTGCAAAGGGCAGATAAAGCGCCCTATTGGCACGGCATTTATGATTGGATTGTCTATAAAATTCAAGGCAAAGCGCCAACTCAGATCATAGGTCCCCTGTTTTGGCGCATTCGACAAGGAGAAGTGTGGCGCCTTTTTACCCCCTGTTTGCTCCATCATGATATTTTTCACATCCTCTTTAATATGATTTGGCTCTGGTATCTCGGCCGCCCTATTGAGCAAAGAATCGGACTGTGGCGCACGCTTGTACTTACTTTAGTCACAGGGATCGGCTCTAATATTTTTCAGTATTTGATGAGCGGGCCCTTTTTTATCGGTTACTCGGGAATTGTGGCAGCACTGGCCGGTTTTACCTGGATGCGCGAAAAAGTCGCCCCTTGGGAAGGATACCCGTTGAATCGCACTACCATTCTCTTTTTGTTCTTTTTCATTGCGGCCATTTTTGTCTTGCAAATCGTCTCCTTCTTTATCCAAGTATTCACGGCGGGGCAGTTTTCCCCACAAATTGCAAATACCGCGCACATTACAGGGGCCATTATCGGCGCCCTCATCGCTCGTTACTCATTTTTCGCACAGAGAGTGGCCCAATGAGCACGCGCGATATCATCATTTTAGGCTGCTCGAGTCAACAGCCCACCCGTTTTCGCAACCACGGAGCCTACCTTGTCCGATGGAACGATGAGGGACTCCTCTTCGATCCAGGAGAAGGGACTCAGCGGCAATTTATCTTTGCCGACGTGGCGCCCCCTGTCGTCACGCGCATCTTCATTAGCCATTTCCATGGAGATCATTGTTTAGGTCTTGGCTCTATGCTCATGCGATTAAATCTCGATAAAGTCACCCACCCCATCCATTGCTATTATCCAGCAAGCGGCCAAAAGTATTTCGAGCGCCTCCGATATTGTTGCATCTACAAAGAGAACATTACCGTCGTTGAGCACCCCGTGCATAAGCCAGGTCTTGTAGAAGATGATGGGAAATTTCGCATTGAAGCTGCCTTCTTAGATCATGGCGTGCAAAATATCGGCTGGAAAATTACAGAGCCCGACACCGTGAAGTTCCACAAAGAAGAGTTAAAGAAATTACAGCTCGATGGTCCGATCATCCGCCAATTGGAGCAAACGGGTAGGGTAGAACATGGGGGGCGGTGGGTGCTTCTCGAAGAGGTAAGCCACATGCGATCTGGCGATACATTAGCCTATGTCGTCGATACCCGCCCCTGTTCTGCAGCAGTAGACCTTGCTCGAGGCGCTAAAGTGCTCATTTGCGAAAGCACCTATCTAGACGAAGATCGCGCTTTAGCGCACGAATATAGACACATGACCGCAAAGCAAGCGGCAGAGATTGCCCGCGAGGCGGGTGTCAAAATGCTCATTTTGACCCACTTTTCTGCTCGCTACCGCGATCTAGAGGTGTTAGAGAATGAGGCGCGCGCCATTTTCCCGAATACATTTGTGGCGGAAGATCTCAAACGCTTTGCCTTTGCGCGGTGATCCGATCTGCGACAATGGCAAAGGCGCACGCTACATTGAGCGAATTTTTAGCGCCAAAAAGCGGGATCTCGATGAGATAATCGGCCTCTTTTAGAGCGTCGTTCGAAATCCCATACTCTTCATTGCCGAAAACTAACGTAAAAATAGGCGGAAACACAAATTCAGCAACAGGAATTGCCGCATCGCTCGTATCGACTGCAATAATCGGTCTTGGCAGACTCGCAAGAGAAATTCCTTGAAAGCTCGGGACGATTTCAGCAGCTCCCATCGCAGTGCGCTGCACCTTTTCATTGTCGATGAAAGGCGTTTTTTCTGAAAAATAGACCTTGCCAATGCGCAAGGCCTCCGTCGTTCTGAGGATGCTGCCTACATTGTAAGCTGAGCGCACATGGTCTAAATAGATCGCAACGTCTGGAAATGCGAGTTTGGCCATTCGGTCGTGTGTGCGCAGTGAGGGGAGGAGATTGTGCTCTTTAAGCGACAATCCTGCTCGCTGCAAATGCCAATGATAGCGATCGGCCAGAGATTTCCAGTCCACATGCTCATAGGGCAAAAGATGCATCCACTCAATTAAGGTGGAATAATGCTCAAAATCGGTCGATTTTGCCTCGTAACACCTGCGCAAAAGTTCTGCACATTTTTTATGCCTTTGCGCAAGATCTAGTTGGAGAAATTTTCTTTTTGTAAACGTCACTTCAGTGCTGTTTTTTTTCTCTTTTCGAGATACTCGTCCAACGGGCCTGTATGGACGTGTACGCCATCATTTTCAAAGGCGATGATCTTGTTTGCAAATCCATTGATCAGCTCTCGGTCGTGCGTTGCCACAATGGAGGTGCCCTTAAAATCTTCCAATCCCCAGGCTAAAGCGGAAACCGCTTCGAGATCGAGGTGGTTATTGGGCTCATCCAAGATGAGGAAATTAGGTGCATTCAGCATGAGGCCCCCCAAAATAAGCCTTGCCGCCTCCCCGCCAGATAAATTCGGCAAAGGTTTAAAGGCATCATCTCCGCCAAAGAGCATCTTCCCTAGTACGCCACGCGCATCTTGATCGAATACGACCTCTTTTTGCCCCTTGAGCCAATCAAAAGCGCTCTGATGGCTGTGTTTTACGAGCACATCTCCGTGGTTTTGAGGACAATACCCAATTTCTACAGCATGTCCAAGCGCAATTGTTCCCGAGTCGGGAGTCAAACGGCCCGCAAGGAGCTTTAACAACGTCGTCTTTCCTCGACCGTTATTGCCGATGACCGCTATGCGATCGCCGCGATGGATCTCAAAAGAGAGATTGCGCAGCACCGGCTGATCCCCATAGCCCTTTGTCAAGCGCTCCACTTTCACAACGACTTGCCCCGATTGCTTTTCAGGCACCGTGAATCGAATGTAGGGGCGCTGAATATTGGACTTTTTGAGCTCCATGGGCTGCAGTCGGTTGATTTCGCGGATTCGCGACTGCACTTGGCTGGCTCTCGTGCCGGCGCCAAACTTGGCGACAAACTCTTTGAGCTGCGAAATCTTTTTCTCTTTGGCCCGATTTTCGTCTTCAGCGCGCGAACGGACGGCGGTTTTGGTCACAAGCATATCGTCGTAATTGCCGGGATAGGTGATGATCGTTTCATAGTCGATATCGGCGATGTGGGTGCAAATCGAATTGAGAAAATGGCGGTCATGGCTCACGACGACGAGAGTACCTTGGTAATCGTGCAAAAAACCCTCTAACCAGGAGATCGATTCCAAATCGAGGTGGTTTGTGGGTTCGTCGAGCAGCAAAGCTTCCGGCTTGCCAAACAAAGCCTGGCAAAGCAGTGCGCGAAATTGTCTGTCTGTCGGAATTTCATGCATCTTTTTGCGATGCATCTCTTCGGCAATTCCCATGCCAACGAGCAAGGTTTCGGCCTCCGACTCTGCCATGTAGCCATCTTCTTCGGCAATGATCTCTTCGAGAGCTCCGAGACGCATGCCCACCGCATCGGTCATCTCCTCTTCGTAAAGGCGATCTCGCTCCGCTAAGGCTTTCCACAACCGTTGATTGCCCATGATGACTGTGTCGATGACGGTGTAGTCGCGAAACTCTTCGATCCTTTGTCTTAAAAA
>JAKAFF010000096.1 GCA_021818045.1 bacterium | reverse complement strand
AACGAACTACAATTAAATGACCCCATCTTAAAAGCGATCATGCCAGATGTATTTACGACGCCAGGCTATAAGCTAGCCACTTGCGACTTGATTGCAAAGTACAACCTGAAAAGAGCCGACTTCGAAGAGCGGATGCTGCTACTCGAGTTCCACTTTGTAGCATGCGTTGTATACGAAGCTCAAGAGGGTCATTGGCTAGAATATGTCACCCCTTTTTACGAATGGCGCGAATATTTACGCTTTTTGCAAAACACTGAGACTCATCCCATAGCCGGACCCGTTGAGCCCACCTGCTCTTCGGACTTTGCTTTTATCGAAGAGATGAGCCAGATCTTGCTGCAAGCAAAAAAAGCCCCCTATCCCGCACCAGATACCCCTCCTGTCCAAAAACTTTGTCTACTCAAGTTAGCAGCAAAACAAGGCAATCTTCTATACTCCTTGCCAGCTGCCAATGAATGGCTCGACCTGAATTTGGAAAACCGCGCTCTGCACCTCTATAGACACCCCCAAAATAAAATCCTATCCCTGTCTGTAGGAGAGCGTTATGTAAGGGAAGCAGAAAAATCGATCAAGCGGGTGCTACATGGGCAATGGGTCTATCTCGACGAGTTTATGCAGGGCGTCACCGTTCCCCTTAATGAACAATCGGTCGTTGCGCTGAAACGCGTTGGGAAACAGTGGCGCTATACCCTTCCTACCTATAGTGCAGAAGATCTACTAATCTTAGAAAAGACTATATTAGAATGGCTCTATGAGCTCGGCATGGTCCAAACGGGTGTATGCCAGGGACGCCTCTGCTTTGCCGTGACCCATTTTGGTCGCTTTCTTTTCGAGGATTGAGAGAAAAAATGATGTTAGGACAAACCTTTGCACTGGAAGATCTGGCAACTATAGCAGCGCTTACTTTTCTCGAGATTCTGCTTTCTGCAGATAACGCCATAGCCCTCGGTGCCCTAAGTCACAAATTATTACCTCCAGCACAAAGAAAAAGGGTCCTATTCATCGGATTGGGATTTTCCTTCGTGTTTCGGGGGGTAGCGCTTCTTTTTATCGCATATCTGCTCAAATGGCGCTGGATACAAGCCATTGCTGCGGTTTCCCTCATTTATCTCGCCGTACAACATTTTAGACAGAAAAAAAAAGATCGCGATCTGCCCCAGTTTAGCGGCTTTTGGAAAAGCCTTTTTATGATTGAGTCGTTGGATCTGGTTTTTGCTATCGATTCGATTTTTGCAGGGGTCGCCTTCATAGACGCCAACTATGCAAAACTTTGGATCGTTTGTCTCGGAGCTTTTACGGGGATGGTGTGTATTCGCCATGCCGCTCACTGGTTTAGCAAGCTTATGGAGCGCTTTCCTCGCTTAGACACTAGCGCCTACCTCATGGTAGGATGGATTGGCTGCAAGCTTGCCGCGGAATTAACAGCATGGCCATTGCCAGGCCCCATTTTTTGGATCTTAATCTTGATCCTCTTCGGATTGGGATTCTACCCCGTTTCCAAAAAATGAGTGTAAAAATCCCAGAGCCTAGGGCCCCTTACCCTCCTTTCCCCCCTGATTCAGTCCTAAAAAGACATTTCAATCAGCCCACACAGCAACATTTGGGAGAGATCATGCTACGTCTGCTGCAAAGTATACAGACGGATCTTCAGACTTACGGTTATACCCTGTCGCCTAAAGCCAGAGAACTGAACGTCTTTTGCGTGATTCCAAAATTTTTACACACCACCCCTGCTTCCCCCCCGAATTTCCTACCCATCTTTAAGCAACGAGACCTCTCCCTTATGCCAAGCGGGACCTGGGTTGCCAAACGCATCCACCCCTATTGCATAAAAGTCACTACCACGCCTGAATCGACATGCACGCTTGCTATTCAACAGATTCCCTTGGCCTTTGTCAGAGAACAGATGTCTCTAGAAGCTGTCCGTTTTTTTGACGCTGCGCAACATTGCTTACACATCGGAGGATGGACTCTAACCCCATGTCCCTCTCAACAAAGAATTCTCTCGGATATACCAGATTTTTTGCTCCCTGAGCGCCAATTCACAGCTTTACAAACCGATCCCGACAGATTAGACTTAGTGGAACATCTATGTAGGGTGGCAAGTATGATGCACCGGTGGGGCTACGAATTTCTAGCAAAGGAAAATGGGGGATTTCTCTTAAGGCAAGTCAACCCCTATCCGGAGCGGTGGGAGTGGGTCGGAATCAAGAGAACTCCCAGAGAATATCTTCTGAAATTTACTTATATAGCACCCGCTCCTCCATCCCGGAGCCGACGGAACTCTTTTGAAGATGGTGCAGATTATCTAGGAGCCCCTAATGGGCAAGCCTAGTTCAGACAGCGAACTCGTCTCCAACCGAAGAGCATTTCACGATTATCATATTTTAGAAACTTATGAAGCTGGGATCGTTTTGCTTGGCAGCGAGATTAAATCATTGCGCAATCATGGAGGCACTTTGCAAGACGCTTATGTCGATGTACGCAGCGGCGAGGCGATTTTAGTCAATTCATCGATTGCCCCCTATTCTCACGGCGGCGTATTCAATCACGAAGAAAGGCGGCCCCGCAAGCTCCTCTTGCACAAAAGAGAGATCGAGCAATTGCGCAGGGCATTGCAAGAAAAAGGCCTCACAGTCATCCCTCTGTCCATCTTCTTAAGTAAAGGAATGGCAAAGGTAAAAATTGGCATCGCCAAAGGCAAAAAAGCTCATGATAAAAGGGCCTCCTTAAAAGAGAAAGAAGACCGCCGTTCCATCAAACGCGCTCTTGACGAATAAAGCAATTTCGTTTTTAAGAAGGAAAAGGGGAAATTGTTTATGGTCGTCCTTTTTATCGTCTATGTTGCCTGTCTTTACTTTATCCATACGGGACAAAGTAAAATGGCTTTTGGGTTGATCGTGGCCAATATCATCCTTTCGTTTTTTGTATTTCTCTATCATGCACCAGGATTATCCAATATTCGGCTATAGCACCATGAATTTACAAAAAAATTGCAATGTTTTATTCATTTATGTCTTGTGCTTTGTGTTGTTTGCTGCCTACGTGTATCAGTACTCAAAGCATGAAAACCCATGTCCTTTATGCCTCTTACAAAGGCTTGGCATGCTAGGAGTTGCCTCCTCTTTGCTGCTCAATTTGCGATTTGGAATTAAGCCTCAGCACTACGGCCTTGCCATTTTGAGCGCAGCAGCTGGCCGCATCGTCTCTTTGCGTCAAATCGGCATGCACATCTGTCCCGAATTTGGCACTTTTGGAGAACCCGTCTTGGGACTTGATCTCTATGTTTGGGCTTGGATTGTTTTTAGCTGCTCGATCGTCGCTTGCGCCATTCTTTTGATCCTTTACGGATTCACAAAAAAGAAAGAATCCACTCCAACTTGGGGTAGAGTTGAAATGGGAGCCTTTGGCACCGTTGCCTTTTTAGCAGGCGCCAATGTCTTAACCACTCTTATCGAGTGCGGCATTTCATCTTGCTAAATCTCTTGACATAGCTCCATAAATCCGATACCTTCTCGGATTATTTCCCGAGGAGTTTTCATGAAAGCGGTCGTCTCTAAAATAGATCTTGTCAATCTCATCTCCAAAATCCAAAGCATTGTGGCCACAAAACCTGCCATTCCCATCCTCGCCAATGTTTTGATTGAGGCAATCGACGACCAACTCATTGTCAGCGCTACCGATTTAACTGTAAGCATGTGTTGCCATGCCGATGCGAAAGTCATCGAAGAGGGATCCATTGCCCTACCTGCCCGCCGCTTTTTCCAGCTCGTCCGCGAGCTCACCGCGCCGCAAATCAAAATCAGCGCCAATGCCGAAATTGCTGAAATCACAACGGGCACATCTGTGTTCAAAATCAACGGCATGAGCAAAGCAGAATTTCCAACACTGCCCGATCTCACGGGATCTCCGGAGGCAAGTTTCAAAAGCTCTGACCTAAAAGAGATGCTAGCCAAAACCTCTTTTTCTGCAGCGCGCGAAGATAGCCGCTACATGCTCAATGCAGTGCAGCTGCAAATCCACAACCAGATGGCCACCTTCATCGGCACCGACGGCAAAAGACTTGCCAAAGTGAGCTCATCACTTCCCCTAGACCCGTCCGTCTCAGGCTCTTATGCGATCCCTCTAAAAGCGGTAGAAGAGATGGTCAAAATCCTCGATGATAGCGAGCAAGAGGTGCGTCTTAGCATGGCGTCTGATAAGCTCTCTCTTGAAAGCGGCCACTTAACCCTCAGCACCAAACTGCTCTCTGGACAATACCCCGACGTGGAGCGAGTCATCCCCACAACCCTTTCCCAAAATTTTTCAATTCATCGAGAAGAGCTCATCTCACTGCTTAGACAAATCTCCCTTTTTACATCCGAAATGAGCAGCTCTGTCCGTTTTAGCTTTGAAACAGGACAGCTCCATTTAGCCGCGATGAGCAGCGACATCGGAGAAGGACGCGTTAGCATGCCCGTTGATTACGCAGGTCCTCGCATCGAAATTGCCTTCAACCCCTATTTTTTTCTCGACATCCTCAGACATAGCAAAGATGAAACTGTCAAATTCGGCCTCAATGACCCTCATAATCCAGGCCTCATCACCGATTCGACGCAAGCGCTCTTTGTGATCATGCCGATGCGTCTCAACGATGCGCCAAGCCCTCGTAAAGAGACCCTCTCCAGTGCGCCTTAAAGCTCTTTATTTGCGCAACTTTCGCAACTATGAAGAGGCTGAGTTTCACTTTGGTCCCAAACTCAATGTGATCTATGGCAAAAATGCGCAAGGCAAAACCAATCTTTTGGAAGCGATCTATCTAGTTGCAACGGGGAGATCCTTTCGCACGCAGCACCTAAGCGAGCTCATTCGATCTGGGCAAACTTTCTTTCATCTGGAAGCTCGCATAGAAAAAGATCACGTTCATCAAACAATTCGCCTCACATTTGACGGTACGCAAAAACAACTGCAAATCGATGCCAATCGCTACAGCTCCTTCCATCCCCTCCTAGGCATCCTTCCCTGCGTGCTCTTAGCTCCACAAGACGTCGAATGGATCGACGGCCCGCCCGCCATACGACGACGCTTTCTCAACATGCACTTGGCTCAAAGCGATCCCCTTTACGTACATCACCTAACCCGTTTTTGGCGCGCCCTCAAACAGCGCAACTCCCTTTTAAAAAAACGGCTCAAAGACTCCATTGAGTACTGGGAAATAGAGATGGCGCAATCGGCTGACTACCTATCGCAAATGCGCACTCAAATGATCGAAGAGATTCAAGAGCCCCTTTTCACCCAAAGCGGAAAACTCTCTTTTGCCAAAGAACAACACCGCATGCAGCTCCAAGTATCGCAAGGAGCCTCCTATTTAAAGCTGCTGCAAAAAATGCGCGCCCGCGAAATGGAGCTCGGCTTTACTCTCATGGGCCCCCACCGAGACGACCTATTTTTTTACATCGATCAAAAAGAGGCCCGTCTCTTTGCAAGCGAAGGACAAAAACGGACAGCTATCGCAGCAATTCGCCTGGCTGAATGGGAACTTCTCTCTCAAAAAACCCGAACGCCTGCTCTTTTAGCCATCGACGATTTCGGCGTACACCTCGATGAAGAGCGGCAAACAATCTTACGCTCTCAACTCTCAACTTTAAGCCAAGTATTTATCACCACACCCATCCATTCCGATCTCGAAGGGCACTTCATAAATGTCGCAAGAACGCCTCACCCAGAGGAAAAGAGCTCTTAGAACCTCCCCGCCTTTGGGCAAATAAAGAGAGCACTTTTTGCGCCAGAACCTTACCTAGCTGCACCCCCTCTTGATCAAAAGAATTGATCCCCCAGATAAAACCTTGAAAGGCCACTTTATGCTCGTAAAATGCTAAAAGGGCCCCGAGCGTATACGCGTCTAGCTGTTTTGCAAGTAAAATCCGGTTCGGACGATTCCCGGGGAAATATCGATTTGGATTTTTACTCTTTTGCCCAAGGGCCAAAGCAATCGATTGGGCAAACAAATTCGACAACAGCTTTTCTTGTGACGTAGTCTTTTCGATCTCGATATCATGATGCGCCTGGCTTTGGCAAAATCCAATGAACTCCAAGGGAAC
>JAKAFF010000095.1 GCA_021818045.1 bacterium | reverse complement strand
GATCATCAGGTCGTAGGCTGGTAGGCAGAGAAACGGCCCTCAGCATTGCGAGTACCGGCGCCATTCTCTTTGGAAGCCATCCCCCGATCCCAAGCGGCGAGATTCTAGCTTTTGATGTGCGAAAAGGATCCGATGGATATGAGATTGTGCTCATTATGAAGGGTGCTTTGGGGCTGGGCGAGAAGACGGTTGCTATTTCTTTTGCGACAGGAGATCAGACTCATCGGTCTGTTAAGGCGCTCATCGAACAAACTCAGGCGCGATTTTGGATGGATACCACGAAAATTGTCTACCAATTTGATGAGGACCTTAGTGAAGTGGCGGTCCATTTGCGCTCCAAGGAGGCTGTAGAAAAGTTTGAAGATGTATTTCGGCATGTGTTTTTTCCAAGCTTTGAAGTGCGTAGAAGTAGGGTTTTTCATAAGCTCATTTTCACGGTTCCACGCCGCGCTGAGATGGCTTTAGTGCAGCCATTTGAAAGGTCTGAGATCGCAGCCCAACCCAAGTCCCTCATGACCAGTTTAGTCAGTAGAGCTCAAGAGGGGGTGCTGCCAGAGTGGCGTGACTTGCAGCCCTCTTATCGCGTGATGCAGGAGCGGATATTTCGCGAACGACTGCAGACACTTGAAGGAGATTTCGAACGCTTTGCTAGAGGGAAAATAGGGGTGCTGACACTGCGTCCATGGCAGAGCGGATTTCTACAGCGCTTATCTGGTTTGTTGCTAGCGCAGGTGAGACAGCTGCAAGAGTGTCCGCACATTCATGCAGAATGGCGCCATGTAGAACAGGAACTTGCGGTCTTGGTAGAGAATGAAGGACCCCATGATGTTGTAGAAACAGAGAGCTTGTGCAATATGTTGATCCGGTTCGTGGTGCCAGCCCATATGATGGGTCGCGAGACTGCTCTCACATCTGAACAGGTGGATGAACGGCGCATATGGAGGCCACAATTTGAAGCATTCTCATTGCGTTGTGAGGAGATTAGACGGGCTGCAATTGGAGATTTGCCCATCAGCATAAGACAAGGATTGTTGTCATTTGGGATCCATCGAATTGCGACAGGATCTATTCAGCAAGTGGGAGTGCAAGCGCCTACAGTGATATTGCAGACTCAAGGCGCTATGCAAGTTGATGGAAACGCTTGTTTGCAATTAGAGTGTGCAGCGCCTGAATTATTACAACGCATGCTGCGCGAGGTATTGGACAATACGGAGGGGCGTCTTGCGTGTGAGTTGATAAATACGTCGATTCGAGACTCTGATGATGAGGTGTTCATCGGGTTGCATTTTCTATCGCCAGATGCAGCTGTATGGTTCCGCGGCATCGTCAGTTGGTTTTTTAAGGACTTTTTTAAAGAACAGACGATAGGAAATAGTGTGCTGTTGAGTCAGCAAAAGCTGCCTACAACACTTTTGCAAATTGTAGAAGGTTTTGCAAAACTGCAGCGCCGGTTATGTGAGGAAGTTCGGTGTGATTCTTCCCTTCCTATAGAATTTTCTCCGCTTTTTTTCAGCGCAGTCCAAAGAGTTCATGCAGATGTAGATGGAGAAGGGGGAAAAGTTGTTTTGTCGTTTACAACGGACGGTAGCTGCGAGGTATTTCAAAAACTCATAGATCAGGCGACTTATGCCAAACAGCTGTTTGGATTTTATGAGGTAATACGCGAACGCAATGTGTTGCAGCTAAAAGTAGGTGTGCCTCAGACGAATCGAGAGCTCGGAGTGGATGGGTGGGAAATGAATCTTCAATTCACTCATAAGGAACAATGTCTAGTTGCCCGTAGAGTGTTTACGGCAAAAGATGCAATCCAGGTGAGCGTAGATGAGGCGACTTTAGTGCTGCAAAAAAATGCTGCACCACCAAATGAAGCGCAAATCGTTGCTTGTTGCATGCAAGAGCTGCTGACTCCTTTGATTTTGAGACTCGATTTTTGGTCTGGAGGACGGCTATGTTCCTTGATAGGAGAGGGAGTGCCTCTCTGGGTGCAATCGCTCTTGTCTCAACCAAGGACTGTAGAAGAGTCATTGATGCCTACCTATCGGTTTTCTTTACATGATGCGTATCAGGGCTCACGGGCTTTATATGCAGATGATGCAACAAGGTCATGGACGATCATCCGGTCGCAATTGACTTTGCTCCAACAACAGATGGAGAAAGTGACAGAAGCGTGCCGCGCTTTGGCTATGCCTTGGAATGGTATTTTGGGATATTTAATACAGCACTTGCCCATCGGATGGCCCAATGATGGACTGGAGCTTGAGTGCGTGCTCAATTTGTTAGAGGGGTTGCGATTGCCAGAAGAGCTAACAAGTGAGTGGATGAATCAGCCGGCTGCTGTAGTGAGTCAATGGGCAGAAATACAGCGTCTTCGAGAGGTGCTTTTACAATTGCGAAGAGTGGACGGAGGAGATGATGAAAAAGAGATGGAGGGGGAATGAGTACTGAGAGCGCCCGTTGTCGGATCGCTGTTTCACCACACGAGCTTTGGATCGGTGAGTGTCCTTTGCCGATGGAAGAGCTGCTGGGGGTCCGATTCTGTCCGGGGTTGCCGAATCCGTCAGAATACACAATTTACGTCTTAACTTTGGGAGGAATGGGGCGCTTAGGACAGAAAGTGTTACTCCAAGTTACCCTTACAGCTCAAAGAGCGCATGAGCTGGCAACGCTCTTATTGTCCAGGTTAAAGGTCTCATTTTGTTTGGAGGCTCAAGTGCTGCGTATGGGAAAGGAGACGATGTCTTTGAGTTTTCAGCGCGAAGAGGATTGTCAGTTTTTTTACGACGTAATCAGGCCGCATTTTTTTGCAAACCAGCTCGTTACAAGAGCAAAAACTGTGATTCAATTTCCAAAACACAAGGCAGATGCAGGGCCAGATGATCCTTGGGAGACGTTGAACAAAAGGGTGTGGGGACGTTTTGGCCGCTTGATGAGAGAGGCAGGAAATGTAGTTGCACCGGATGATGTAGAAGATCCCACAATCGGGTATTTCAATGCAGACTATCTTCTGTTTTATGATAGAGAAGATGTGGATGATAGCGGTATGGCACGCATAAGTGCGCAGCCAGATCCAGAGACTCAAGAACACTGTTTAGAACCTTTGCCCGATTGTCCCGATGTAGAGACGGCAAGAGCTGGTATGGCAAGTCGCATTGCAGCCATGAGAGAGTGGTTAGACGAGTTCCCCATGTTTCGCCCCACTTGGGAAAAAGCTCTTGCATTACTGGACGACTACTACCGGCAGGGATGGCCAGGCAATGGGTGCGAATACGAGGTTATGTGGAACCTCGTGCATAGCGACCCACTTCAGAACGTCCCAAAAGATTGCCTCGAAGGATTGCGGCGAGAGTGGCAAAGATGGCGTCGTCTCGCTTGCGCTTTAGAAGAAACCCTTCCTAACCCACTTTCTCTTCCAGAATCTCCAGATTGACGCGGATGCCGTTGCGGCTGGCAACAGACATCAAGAGGGTTCGGATCGCATTGATCGTTTTCCCCTTTTTCCCAATGATTTTTCCAATGTCCGATTTTTCGACGCCTAGCTCGATGATCAACGTGTGAGTGCCGCCGATTTCATTGATTTGTACTTTATCAGGATGGTCGACGAGGTTCTTTACGATGTATTCGACAAACTCTTTCATGATTTCGCCCCTTGCTTGGTCGGTGTGAAAGTCAGTAGTTCAAGAAAACTATAACACTGTGGTGGAATTTTACAAAGTTTTAATTTGCGTAAGAGGGGGCACATAGGGAAGGTCCACATAGCTTTTGCATCCAGAGGGCCATATCTTGAGGGATGGGGGCCACGAGGCGGATGGGGGAGGAGGTAATTGGGTGGTCGAATGAGAGGCGATACGCGTGCAGAAGGGGGCGGTGGGCCGCTTCCTTGGAGCCATAGATTGGATCTCCCAAGATGGGGCAGCCGATGTGTTTGAGGTGAACGCGGATTTGATGGGTTCTGCCAGTGCGGGGTTTTGCTAAGATGAGGCTGATTTTGTCGTTGAATGCGACCGGTTTGACTTCAGTGATGGCTTCTCTTCCATCAGGCAAGACGGCCATCTCTTTGCGATGCACAGGGTGGCGGCCAATGGGCAGGTTGATCATGGAGGTGGAGGGTCTGCCATGGCAGATAGCAAGATAGAGCTTTTCCATTTGGCGAGAGGTAAATAGCTCGATCAGCTTTTGGTGCGCCACGAGCGTTTTGGCAGCTAAAAGTACGCCCGTTGTGTCTTTGTCGAGCCGATGGACAATGCCGGGGCGCAAGGGGTCATCCCCTGGGGCGATCTCTTGGCAATGCGCAAGCAAGGCGTTGACAAAGGTGCCAGACCAGTGACCTGGTGCTGGGTGCACCACCATGCCGGCCGGTTTGTTGATGGCGAGCAGGTGTTCGTCTTCGTAGAGGATGTCGAGAGGGATGGACTCGGGAGTTAAAGAGGCTTCGGGAATGGCTTGAAAGCAGATTTCGATCTCATCGCTCTCTTCGGGGATTTCCCGTTTTTTGATGGGGCGGCCGTTGAGTAGAACGAGGCCCTGATCGATGAGATGCTGAAAGTAGGTGCGCGAATGGGTGGGGAAGCGGTTCGCAAGCAGCTTGTCGAGCCGCAGCCCCTCTTCCTCGGCGCTGATCACGAAAAATTCAGGATCTTCATTCAATGGCAGGCTCATAAACGAAGCCCCTATCGTACCCGAAAAATCGATTGATCTCAAGGAATTTGGCGAGATTCAAGAAAAATATTTAGAGGGTGTCTGCAAAGTGAGGTTCTGTCGATTTTTGTAGACACCCTCTTAGCTATCTTCGTCTTCTTTGCGCTGCTTTTCGAGCTCTTTCATTTTCTGCAAAGCTTGCTGTAAGACGCGATTGCAATCATTCCAAACTTGATTGATAAACTGTTCGGTCATTTTCGCCGCTTGTTTGGGATCGACATGTTGGTGAAACATCTGGTCCCAGAATTTTTGAAATGCCGGAGAGACCTTGAATTCGCCTTTGTAGTTTTCTGGCAAAGGAACTTTATCGGGGATGCCGCTTGAGCCAGAAGGGGGGACGCTATCAACCATCGTTGCACCTTTTCCTGAGTGTATATGATTTCTCTAGTTGTTGCAAGAATCGATCCTATTGAAATTTTCTCTTGATGCGGAGTAGATTGAGAAAATGCTCAATGTTGGTGTTCTCGGAATCAACTTTAAAACAGCAGATGTCGCCGTGCGTGAATCGATTGCAAAGGCGGCTCGTTCTTTGCAAGGGGAGATGGCTGTTTTTTTTCCTCACCCGGTGGTGCTTTTGTCCACTTGTAATCGGACCGAAATCTATTTTGGTGCAGACGATTTAAGCATAGCTCATAGCGCACTTTTGGCTTGGCTGCGTTTGCAGATTGAGGGGAGTTTTGAGCAGCGCTTTTATTCGTATTTTGGGATCGATTGTTTTGCTCATCTTTGCAGGGTGACGGCGGGGTTGGATAGCGCCATTTTGCGAGAGACGGAGATCCAAGGTCAAGTGAAGATCGCATATGCGAAATCAACCGCGCTTCCAGCAAGTATGCATTTCATTTTCCAAAAGGCTTTGAAAGTGGGGAAATTATTGCGCCAGCAGTTGCATGAAAAGGGAGCATCGTCGCTGTATGGGACTTTGTGGACCCTTACACAGTGGCGGGAGATGCGCATTTTATTGGTCGGATTTTCTGCGATCAATCGAGGGTTTGCCTCCTTTTTATTACATAAAGGGGTGCGCTCGTTTGCCTTTTGCACAAAGCACGTAGCGGCGGTCAATTGGGAAGGGGTGTCTGTATTTGATCGTTCCATTTTGAGTCAGTGGCAATCGTTTGATCGCATTGTATGTGCAAGCAAATCGAGCTCTTTTTTGATTTCAGGGGTGGGTCAAAGCCAGGTGATTTTCGATCTGAGCGTGCCGCGCAATGTGGATCCAGAGGTTGGGGCCACTACGTCGCTATACAATATCGATCAGCTGAGCACATCGCAACTTTTAAGCTATCCGGACGCCTCGGAGAGACTGCTTTGGGAAAATGTGATCCGCTTGACGCGCATTTTTCGCGCTAAAAGTCGGCGTGCCCAGGGAATCGGGGCAACGGGATTACA
>JAKAFF010000094.1 GCA_021818045.1 bacterium | reverse complement strand
ATAGGTAAATTACGCCGCTTTGGCGCAGCCGAAAATCCCACTTTTGAACTCATTGGTGTACAGAACAGAGCTCGCCGGAATTGGCCATTTTCTATACAATAATGCCGAAAATTAAAGTGGAAAAGAGGTTTTGGGTATGGCGTTACTCTCCACAGGTGCCGTCAGTGCAGCAGTAATGTTAAAATTCGCGATGGATGGAAAGTACCTTGAAGCAATGGCCTTGCCTGTGATTGGGCTAGTGACCTCTTGCCTAGGTTTTATGGGCAACCATGAACCCGCTTCGCATGTTGGGTTTATCATCATTCGTTCGAGTGTTTTGGCTCTCCCAGGGGCTGTTTTTGGCTCTGTTGTTTATAGGTGGGGCGGGGAGACTACAGTTGTAAAAACCACAGCTATTGCTATGGCTGCGTTCTTGATGTACAAAACTTTCCGATATGTACCTTGGTGAACTTTTTTCAAAGGAGGCCCAGCGTGAACCCAGGCCTTAAGGCCTGGGATTGTATTGGTTAGGGAGGGGCTTCGAACCCCTCCCTACCCGTTTTTTGAAAATACCCCGCCCTTAAGGGCGGGGTTTCCCGACGGAGGAGGGATGAAATACTATATCGCGACATCGTTAACGAATGCAAAATCGCACAATATCGTGAGAGATGCTTTATGTGCTTTAGGACATGAGATTACCTATGATTGGACATCGCATGGTAGTGTGCAACAGATCAGTGTGGCGCGGTTGAATGAGATTGCTCATTTAGAGGTGCAAGGGGTGCTCGATGCCGATTTTGTCTTGGTGCTATTGCCAGGTGGTAAGGGGACCCATACTGAGCTTGGATTGGCGGTTGCTGCAAAAAAACGGATCTTGATTTATGCTGATAGCCATGTCCCTTTTAGTGTGGGACCCGCAACTTGCGCGTTTTATCATTTGCATGGCGTGGCCCATTTTTCAGGTTCTTTGGATGGGTTAGCATCGTGGGTGCATGCCATTTTGCAGAGAACTGCGCCCGCTTTGGAGTGTTGATGGGAAAAAGGTTTTTTGATTGCGCTTTTAGTCTGATGGTTCTGTTGATTGCGTCTCCTTTATTTGCCATTTGTGCTTTGGCTGTGAAGTTGTCGTCTGCAGGACCTGTGTTTTATGCGCATCCCCGCATTGGATTACAGGGCAAACCTTTCGGTTGTCTGAAGTTTCGCACGATGTATCGGGATGCCGATGCAAGATTGCAACCTTTGTTAATCGCAAATCCTGCCTTAATGCAAGAGTGGCAGACTTATTTTAAACTAAAAGAAGATCCGCGCATCACATGGGTTGGCAATTTTTTGCGCAAGACCTCTCTCGATGAGATCCCTCAGTTTTGGAACGTCTTGAGAGGCGAGATGAGCTTAGTTGGCCCTCGCCCAGTGACGCAATATGAAGTGACCCACTATTTGAAGGAGAGGGCGGATAGTATCCTTTCCGTACGCCCCGGCTTGACCACCTTGTGGGTGACTGAAGGGCGAAATGCCCTTTCTTTAGAGCAGCGGATTGAAAGAGAGCTATACTATGTCTTGAATCGCACTTTTTGGTTGGATTGTAAGCTGATTGTCCGCACCTTCTTACAGATGATTTTCCCCAAAGGGGCTTACTAGAGGTCCAGGATGTGCGTACTAGTGGTTGGCGGTGCAGGTTATATCGGAAGCCACGTATGCAAGGTGCTCAAGGAATCAGGTTGGGTTCCTGTCGTTTTTGATAATTTGTCAACAGGCCATAAATGGGGTGCTCAGTTCGGCTCCTTGGTGATTGCAGATGTAGAAGATGAGGGGGCTTTGTTTGAAGCATTCGCCTCCTATCAACCCGAAGCGGTCATTTATCTTGCATCGCTGATCAATGTGCGCGATTCAATTCTCGATCCAGAACTGTACTACAGGCATAACATGCTGGGCGCTATTACGTTGCTGAGTGCCATGCGCAAAGCCGGAGTGTCTCGGTTGATTTTTTCAAGTACTGCTGCAGTGTACGGGACGCCCATGTATCTTCCCATAGACGAAAAACATCCAAAATCTCCCCTAAATGCCTATGGGAAAAGCAAGTGGGCAATCGAGGCCATGCTGGAAGATTTTGCCCACGCTTATGGACTGAGCTTTGTCGCGTTTCGGTATTTCAATGCTTGCGGCGCAGATCCAAGCGGTATGATCGGCGAAGAGCATGAACCGGAAACACACCTGATTCCTCTGGCCATTCAGACAGCTTTGGGCGAGCGCCCCTTCTTGCCAATTTATGGAAACGATTACTCGACGCCTGATGGCACGGCCATTCGCGATTATGTGCACGTCCTCGATTTGGCCTTGGCTCACTTGCAGGCTTTGGACTACTTGCGACAAGAAAGATCTTCGGTGCAGCTCAATCTGGGCAGCGGGTGCGGGTATTCGGTGAGACAAATTGTAGATGCTGTTAGTGCAGTGGCGGGCAAACCCATCCCTACCCAAATCCTCCCCCGCCTGCCGCAAGATAGCCCTGTTCTTGTTGCAGATGTGTCTTATGCTCAATCTGTTTTAAATTGGACTCCCGGGTACACCCTACCTGAAATCGTCGCCACTGCCTACCGCTGGCATGCCGAGCGCGCCTTGGTAAAACTCTAGATTTTTTCCCCAATATCACCTATAATATAGGGATGACGCCCGCTCCAATTACCTTAAATGAAGCTAAACCATCATTAATTATAAGAGACTTACATCCCGCTTGCACAGCAATAAAAACTGCAATCACAACGCTTTTAGCAGTAGGTGTTGCTGTCTCTATCTTCTTGAATGCCTACTGGATAGTGCCGGTTGCTCTGTTCGCGGTGCTGCTCTTGAGTCTTTACCCGGTTGATAGAAAAATCGATACTCAAAGAAAGTTAACATTGTCTGTTAATTAAGGCATTCTGATTAAGATGTGTGTATAATTATTATTACAATAAATTGTAATTAAATTATATTTTGGTAGAATTGAGCCTGAGGGCGGATTCTTGCCGATCTGCTCCACCCAAGCCAAAGGAGAGGTATCATGTCTGATGTACAAAAAGAGTTAAGTCAAGGGGTAGATCCCATGACCTGTCTCCCCCAAACTGAGGGAGCAAACGGATCTGAGTTAGGAATGAAAAATTCCATTTTAGAAAGCTATCATTTAGGAGAGGCGTCTACGGCAAATCTCGTAGATCCTGCCGCATTTTTGCCCGCTAATAACGACCGCTTAGTTGGATCTGTGAATGTTGTAGAAAAACTGCTTTTTGAAGTAGGTATTTTCATTGAAGCAGAAGTGTCTATGATTCAAAAGCATCAAAAAAAGATCTCATTTTGGGAAGAGCGCATTGAGAAAAACCGGGCGCATATTTTGCAAAATGAGCAGCAAATGCGTCAAAACAGCACGGATGCGATATACGATAAAAAGAATCGCAATTATTGGTATGGCCGAGCCGAAGAGGTAGAGACGGACTATGCGCATGCTGAAGTTGCAGACCGTTTGCAAGATTGGGCGTGGTTGATTAAGAAATACGGTTTAAAAAATGCGGACGGGACTGAGATCAATGCGGGTAGCGCGTGTGTAGAAGAGCTTTGCAACGGGGAGATCAAGAATCTGTCTGCTGAATACCGTGGTACAGGTGATAAATATGAAAATGCCAGAAAGGATAAAGAGACGGATAATAGCCGGCTTGTGAAGGAAAATGCGAAACTGCACAATTCAAATGACGTATTGCAAGGGTATACATCGTCTACTTACACCAATGAAATCGAGCCTTTGCAAGATGGCATTTTGCTTTTCAAAGAGTTGAGTGCGAAGTTGAAGGTTTTAGGGCAAAATAGTCAAGCCACTTATGGAGAGATGAGAATTTGGGCAGAACATTTTCTCAATGATTTTGTGAAAACAAATTCTCGGGTTCCTCAAGCGGTTGTGACACAGTTTAGGATCCTGACCTCCATCCCTCTTCCTCCAGAATATTGCTAATCGTATAGGGGTTTGTGTTGAGCTTGGGGCGCGTCATCTTAGAGATGGCGCGTTTTTTTTTGTCAGAGGAGTGAGCAGATCGGCCGTAATAGGTCCTTGCCATTCTACCATTTCCAGTTGGTTGGGTGAGAGAATCTGGGCCCGCAAAAAGCTATCTGGTGTCTCTATAGAAAATTCGCGGGGGGCGTCGGGACCGTTTTGTAAGACAGCTACACGACCGGGCCATCTTTGCAGGCTAAAAATAGATTGGCCATCAAAGAAAGTGGAAAAGTCACTTTGTTTCGTTAGATAGTGCAGCACAGATGGGAAGAGGTCGACGTGAGTGGCAAGGGGTGTTTGGGGAATCCAATCTTCAGAGGGGAATTTGAGAAAGATTGGGACCTTTGTTTGATATGTATTGAGATGAGTCCCGTGGAATAAAGCTCCTTCTTCGAAAAACTCTTCACCATGATCTCCCGTAATCGCAATGATGGCATCATCAAACAGCCCCTCTGTTTTGAGTAGCGTAAAAAAATGGCCAAATAGGTGATCGATATAATGAATGGCGTTGCGATAGCGGTTTTTAATGTATTCCAGCTCCGGGCTTTTAGCGTGGATACTTAAATAATCAATCTCTTTGGCAATGGGAAGGAAGGGTGTTGGGAAATCTTTGGGAAAACTGTATTCTGAATGCGTGGCATCTAAAAAGATGATGTAACACTGTCCGCGGAGGGCTAAATGCTCTTTTAAAGCATCGAAAGCTAAGGCATCGCAATCACAAGGTTCTAGCGTTCGATCGAAAGAGTATTCTTCAATGCGGTCGGCGAGTTGTCTTTGAGAGCCAAAGATCAGTTTGTCCATTCCAAAGTAGCGCAAATTGGCCGACGAAAAGACTTGGATTTGGTAGCCCATGTTTTTGAGCATGCGCAAGGGGGTGCTCCCTTTGAGCCAAGTGTCTCTTCGGACGTTCCAGTGCAATGGATAATCGGAGTGAAACAGGGCAAACCAAGATAGGTGGGTTGCGTTGGCGTTGGCAAAAGAGTCATTGAATTGGATGTTTTCTTGCCCAAATGCACTTAAATGAGGCGCGGTCTCTTCATTAATAAAGTCTTGGCGCAACGTTTCTACAACAAAAAAATAGATGTTCGAGAGGTGAGATTGGGGCTTTTCAGACAAGATGGTCTCTGGCTCAAAACGAGGCATATTTAAAGGAGTGGGTAAAGGCAATGTTTTGCGGATGGGAGTGAGGAATGTGGTGCCGAGGGGAAGACGTCTTTGGTATTTGCTGTGCATATGTCTATCGAGAAAAGGGCGACACACGAGATCCAAGCAAAACAGGAGTGCGCTAATCGCTCCAATTGCCGAGGTAATTTGTGTCAAAGATAGCTGCAATGGTTTGTGTTTAATAATCCGTGCTGTAAGCCAATAGAAGCTTAAGCCTAAGATCGGCATCAGTAAAAAAGTGCTCACTGTTAAGATGATCATTGTCCAGTTCATGTTTAGCGCCTGAAATCCTGCAATCAGATGGTTGATGCCAGAGCCGAATAAAAAATTGAAAATATACCCCAATGATGCGTCCATCAAGCGCACCATTGTAAAGTGGGTGAAATGGAGCAGCATTGCCACAAAAGAAAATCCTATATACAGGGCAAATAGCCATGAGGGGGCCCATCTGCGCAAAAAATAAGAAACGAGTATAAATAGTCCTACTTCAAGTAACGACTGGCCGATCGCATACAAGATGAAAAAAAAGGCAATTTGGTGATCCGGTTGTTCCCAGTTGAGGTAATGCAGAACGCTTAGCAGCATTAAAAAAAGGAGAAAGCAACTGAAATATAAGTAGTTAACCTCTCCTTTATATTGAAAAAAACGGCTCATACTTAATAATTTACCATGATGGCGTTCTGTTGACAATATAATGAAAATCATGTTTAATTGGAGGGGTAAATTTAGGGTGATTGCATGTCGTTCATCAAAGCTTTGCTAAGCGTTGTTTTGCCTATCATGCCCATGGCGGCCGAAGAGCGTGTCGATGATGTGGAACCGGTTGTTATTTTAGGCGGCGGGGTTGGGTCTTTGACGTCGGCGATTTATTTAGGACGTGCCGGGATGTCTCCTTTGGTGATTCAAGGCCCATTACCAGGAGGACTGCTCACCCAATCGCATTCCGTGCAAA
>JAKAFF010000093.1 GCA_021818045.1 bacterium | reverse complement strand
CCGACTTCAGCTGCACCATTCGTTCCAAAAGGTCGTCATTTTCTATCTCCGCCCCAATGCTCTGCTCTCTATCAAACGGAGCTTGGGTGGACATTGCCCTCAGGCAAACAAAAGACCAAAAAAGCTTTAGACTACACCTATTGGCTTACCCAACACCTGGCAAAAACTGAGCCCTTCTATGCCGTTTCCGATATGCAGCGGGTTCAGATCGGCAAACATGCGTGTTTGGCAACTCCTCGAAACCCCTCTCTGCCCGCATTCCATAAATTGCTCACAGGAAAGTGCTCAACGAGTCAACCTACAGTATCGCCATCTACCCATATCTGCCGCCAACTCGGCCTACCCATTTCGTGCTAACCCTTCAGATGAAAGATATTGCTTGAGCTCTTGAGAAGAGACTTGCTCTAAGGCTCCTTCCGCAAGACGACAAGCATCTAAAATGCGCCATTTGCGAATGGTGTGTTTCACAAGAGGAATATGGCGCGCCGCCACAGAAAATTCGCGCACTCCCAGTCCAATCAACAGGGGGATCATCATTGGATCTGCCGCAAGCTCTCCACAAAGAATCACCGGTTTGCGCGCCTTATTGGCTGCATTGACGACCATGCGTATCAACCGCAAAATACTGGGGTGGGTCGTAAAATAAAGTTCTGCTGTATGGTGGTTTGCCCGGTCGGCTGCAAGGATATATTGCACAAGATCATTCGTCCCGATCGAGAAAAAATCAGCCTCTTCAGCAAGCGTATCACACATAATGGCAGAGGAGGGAACCTCAATCATACAGCCAATGGGAAGGTGCGGATTGACCTTGACTCCACTTTGCTGTAGCTGCTGTGCTTCTTGCTGCACAAGCTCCTTCACCGCCCTCAGTTCACAGACATCAGAGAGCATCGGAATCAAGATGTGAATCTCCCCAAACTGACTTGCACGCAAAATGGCTCGCAATTGCGTCTTTAAAATTTGCGGATAGCGCAATAAAAACCGAATCGCACGACATCCGAGTGCAGGATTGAGCTCATGCCCAATCAACTCAAAATATTTCGCGTCGGGATGGTCCTTGGGCAGATCGACCTTCTTGTCCCCGCCCACATCGAAAATGCGAACGACAAGCGGCCGCCCTTTGAGCGCTTTGACCATCTTTTTATAGATGAGAAATTGCTCTTGTTCACTGGGAAATCTTTTGCGAGATAGATAGAGATATTCAGAGCGAAATAGCCCAATTCCACTGGCTCCCGCCTCCAAAAGTTGGGACATCTCTTTGGGATTTTCGAGATTTGCAAAAATGCGCACCTCATACCCATCAATCGTCTCTCCTTTGAGATGGACAGAGCTCTTCAGCATTTTGTAATTCATCTGGTGATGACGCTGCAGCTGTTGGTATTTCTTCAGTGTGGCGCGCATAGGATTTAAAATGACAAGTCCTTGCGAACCATCGACGATCAAAGAGTGTACTTCAATTTGTTTGAGCTGCTTGAGATCGACGTTTGCTACATAAGGAATTCCCTTAGCACGGGCAATAATCGCAGCATGAGAGGTAATCCCTCCGGTTGCCGTCACAAATGCACTCACTAATGAAGCGCTCGCCTCGACTGTTTCTGAAGGGACCAATTCATGCGCAAGCACGATGGAATTGTGGGGAATGTCCCCCATTTTGGATTTTGCTAAAGGGCGCAGATGACCTAAAATCCGACGCGACACATCGACAATGTCGCGCGTGCGCTCTTGAAAATAGTGATCTTGCAGAGCACTAAAACGCTGCTTATATTCTTCGATAATGTGATGGAAGATCGATTCGATATTGCGCTGCATATCGCGAATGCGCTCTTCAATCACGGAGGTCAAAAGGGGATCGTGCATCATCTCGAGATGCGTGTTCAAAATGGAGAAAATCTCGGGAGGACCCTCTTTGGCACAATGACTTTGGAGCACTTGCACATCTTTGCGGCTTTGATCTAATGCGTGCCGGTATCGGACGATTTCTTGATCGATCTCTTTTGTAGAGATGATCACTTCAGGCACTGGATCTTCGACAGTAGAAAAAAAGACAGGACAACCGATCCCGATCCCTTTGCTGATCGGCACGCCACGCAAAACAATCTCTTCTCCCCGCGAAGGCACTATTTCTCTCCAAACTCCGCATCAAAGGCCAGCATTAGCTGCTGCATTGTCCCTTCTGCATCTTCCCCGTCCACCGCAACCTCAATCACGGCATTTTTCTTGGCAGCCAACATCAAAATACTCATGATGCTTCTCGCATTGATCGTCTCATTTTTGTACGTGAACGACACAGCCGATTTGCGCGGTTGCAGCAACTTGACAATCGCTGCGGCCGGACGAGTATGAAGACCGAGCGAATTTTTCACCTTAACTTTTCGAACAATTTTCATTGGGCTGCACTAACCTCCTTCCTCTTTTGCCGCTTGGCAATTGTCTCCAGCCACTTTGCATTAAACTCTTTGGCCGAATTGTACCCCATATCTTTGAGGCGATGGTTCAAAGCAATGGTCTCTAATAAAAGGACCACATCGCGCCCCGGTTTAACCGGAAGCACATGAAAAGGGACGCTGACCCCCAATACATCGAGAAATTTTTCATCCAGGCCTACGCGATCGTAAAAATGTTGGTCGTCCCACTCTTCTAGTTTCACCATAATGTCGATCCCTTTATCAGGCCGCACGCACACGGCCCCATAAAGATGAGCCACATTGATGATGCCGATCCCACGAATCTCCATCAAATGGCGCGTGAGCTCAGGTCCCGATCCTACTAAATACGACCCTTCTTGACGCTTGACTCTGACCACATCATCGGAGATTAAGCGATGCCCCCTCTCAATGAGCCCGAGCGCCGCCTCGCTTTTTCCAACTGAAGATTCTCCCTGGATGAGCACGCCTACACCAAACACTTCTACTAGGGTGCCGTGCAATGTCACACTCGGACAAAACTCTTCCAAGAGTAAAAAAGTGATGCGGCTTAATAAATTAGTCGCAGTCGAGGTGGCGCGGAAAAGAGAAATACCTGCTTTATCACAAAGGGCAATCATCTCTTTCAGGGGTTGCAGGCCTCTTGCAACAATCACCGCCGGCGTCGATGGGGTTAAAATGGCCTCTAATCTCTGCGTGCGGACCTTCGGCTCGAGCTCGCGCAAAAACTCAATCTCCTGTTTGCCAAAAACAAGGATCCTCGCAGAGACAAAACCTTTTAAATACCCGGTCAAACTAAGTCCTGGCCGCTGCACTTCGGCCTTATTGATGCGACGAGACAAGCCGGCCGATCCCGCAATGAGCACCAAACCTAAATACTTCGCGTGCTGCTCAAATAGGTGTTTGACTAAATACACAAATTCATCCCCTGCAAGTAATACGATAACCATTCAGAAAATGTGGGAAAAGCCAAATTTTCGATCCACGCTTTTTTATCGCTTACGTTGGATAAGGTGTAGTCCACACCAGATAAATAGACGTTGCCCATCTCACTGCCGGGATACCAATCTGTATAAAAACATTGAAATGAGGAGAGGCCTAAAGACTCATAAAACGGAATCAACGAGCTTGGATCCACATCCACCGTTCCCGATTTCACCCGTTTTTGCGCACGCAGCAAAAGGTCCATGACCCTGCGTCTGGCATGAGAAATTTCCTCAATTTCTAAAAGTCCCATCTCAGATAGTTTCCCAAATCCATCGTGAATTCGTGCAAAAG
This sequence comes from bacterium, assembly GCA_021818045.1. Taxonomy (GTDB): domain Bacteria; phylum Chlamydiota; class Chlamydiia; order Chlamydiales; family SM23-39; genus REEB52. The sequence continues at coordinate 2,460 of JAKAFF010000093.1, read as the reverse complement.
CCAAAAAATCACGCGGTAGATTTTCTGAGATCTCCCGTTTCAATTCAACCAAAGTGTTTTCATGACATGGAGGTTGGCCTCGAAAAAAGGTGCTATTATCGGCAAAACTGTAAACGAGTTCCGCTGAAAACACGACCGCCCCATCGCGGCGCTGTAGCACTACGCCCACATCGTCTAGCTCTTCAAAAAACTCAAAAAAAACGGGATGGGCGCTTGGGTGATAAGGCATGCGATCTAACCAAAAGTCGCGAGTGAAATCGATGCGATCTCTTGCAGAAATGCGGCTCAGTTCATACCACCCCCTAGGCAAGTCGGGCGCAATTTTTACCGCCTCCTCCCATTGGATAGCCGTCTCATCGCTCAAAAATACGACCTCTTTGAACGCTGCATCTTCTTTCCCGGCGAAAAAGCTCTGAACAAGCGGGTTCATAATGACACTTTCTCATAGATTCTAAATACTTCGCACCTAAATTTTGAGAAATTATCAATTTGTGTATATATACCAAAAACAACTCATGCTAATGGTAGGTCATGTCTAACGGTAAAGTGGTCATTCTGGGCGGTGGGTTTGCTGGCATCAATGCGGCAAAAGCGCTTGGCAATTCAAAATTCGATGTTTGGCTCATCGACAAAACCAATCACCACCTATTTCAGCCCCTTCTATACCAAGTTGCAAGCGCGGCTCTATCTCCCGGAGATATCGCAGTGCCCATTCGCGAAATCTTAAGCGCTTACGAAAATATCACCGTACTCATGGGAGAGGTCATCGGGATCGATAAAGAAAAAAACGAAGTATTGCTGAAAAACCACGATAAAATCGGCTATGACTACTTGATCATCTCTTTGGGTGCGCGCCACTCTTATTTTGGCAATGATGCATGGGAGCCCTTTGCACCTGGACTCAAAACTCTTGCGGATGCCTTGAAAATCCGCGAGCGCATTTTGCTCTCGTTTGAAAAGGCGGAGCGCTGCGACATTATTTCTGAAGCAAAAAAATACCTCAACTTCGTCATCATAGGAGGAGGACCGACGGGTGTGGAAATGGCGGGCGCGATTGCTGAAATTGCCTACCACACGATGCTCAAAAATTTTCGCCGCATAGATACGACAAAAACCAAAATTTATCTCATCGAAGGGGCGCCGCACATTCTGGCAGCTTACCCCGAATCTCTCTCTTCGAAGGCAAAAAAATATCTAGAGCACTTCGGCGTACAGGTCATCACTGGGAAAAGGGTCACTCACGTCGATGCAAACGGCGTGCAGATAGAGGGGCAGTTGATCCCTGCAGAAAACATCGTTTGGGCAGCGGGCAACCAAGCATCGCCCGTTTTGAGCACCCTCAATGTCCCCCTCGATCGACAGGGGCGCGTCATGGTCGGCGCCGATTTGACCATTCCGGAGCATCCAGAAATTTTCGTCCTGGGGGATGCAGCCTGTGCAATGGATAAAAATGGCAAGCCGCTCCCCGGCCTTGCCCCTGTGGCTGTACAGCAAGGACGCTTTGCTGCGCAAATGATCCGGCGTCAATTGCCACCAAAAGAGCACCCCCCCTTCGTGTATTTGGACAAAGGCTCCATGGCCACCATCGGCAAAACCAAGGCCGTTGGCATGTTTGGCAAACTTCAATTCAGCGGACTGATTGCATGGCTGACCTGGTGTTTTATCCACATCCTCTACCTCATCGGCTTTCGCAATCGAGCGGTCGTTCTCACCCAATGGCTCTTCTCTTATTTTTCTGGCCATAGAGGAGCGCGGCTGATTAACCGTCCCATCGACGAAGAAATGCCTCACGTGCATCATTAGACTAAAAAAAGTCTATGCACGCCCTTTTTTGGAAAGAGCAACCAGCCCTTTTGTGGGGCCTTTCTTTGCTCATCGGTTCCACTAGCTATCTGTTATGCGACGCCCCTTGGAACTTCGTGTGGCCGATGCTTTGGATGGCCTACCTGCTATGGCTGCGCCATCTTGCAGCCTCCATCCTAGTCATCTTGGCGATCCTTTATAGCTGGGCTCTTTATGGGAAACCCCCTACTCAAGAAACCGATGGCTATTTTTCAATTGCCTGCGTACAACCTCATGCAACGCCCTTTCAACGCGGCTATCTCTATAAAGGCAGGCTCTACTTAAAGGAGAGACAAATCCCTTGCAGTATCTATCACAGTCAAGAAAACCGCCCCCCGGCAAATTGCGATTATTTAGTACAAGGCAAGCTCGTCAACCACGCAACAAGCTTTACCTTTAAAGCAAAAAAATGGACCCCCGTCCCCAAAACATGGAGCCTTGCCGAAGTGCGCTTCCAAGCCAAGGAGCGCTTGCGGGCGAAACTTGATCGCGCATTACATCGTGCACGCGTTTCTACTTTCCTCAGCTCCCTCATCACAGGCGATGTAGAAGATCGCTCTTTACGCTATGAATTTGGAAGACTTGGATTGCAGCACATTTTGGCCATTTCGGGGTTTC
>JAKAFF010000092.1 GCA_021818045.1 bacterium | reverse complement strand
TCCGATCTCCCAAGGGCCAAAGCAATCGATTGGGCAAACAAATTCGACAACAGCTTTTCTTGTGACGTAGTCTTTTCGATCTCGATATCATGATGCGCCTGGCTTTGGCAAAATCCAATGAACTCCAAGGGAACCACCTCGGTACCTTGGTGAATCAACTGATAAAATGAATGTTGGCCATTGGTCCCTGGCTCTCCCCAAATCACAGGCCCTGTCGAAAAATCGACAAAACGCCCCAAACGATCAATCTCTTTGCCATTGGACTCCATATCTAGCTGCTGCAAATGAGCAGGAAAGCGAAGCAGCGCCTGAGAGTAAGGAATGATCGCAACAGTCGGATAGCGCAAAAAATTGCGATTCCAAATCCCTAAAAGTGCAGACACAAGGGGCAAGTTTTTCTCTATGGGAGCCGTCAGCGCATGACGATCCATCTCATGTGCGCCTTTTAAGATTTCTTTAAAGACCGAAAATCCCAACAAAAATGAGAGCATAACGCCCCCAACCATTGAAGTTGCAGAATAACGCCCGCCCACAAAATCCCACATATAAAAAGAGGCCAAATAGCGCGTTGGGTTATCCATTGGACTTTTTTCCCCGGTGACTGCGATAAAATGGTCCTTGGGATTAAGACCCATTTTCAACATCTGATTTCGGACCAACTCTTCATTTGTCAAAGTCTCAAGAGTCGTCCCCGACTTCGAGACCACAACAACCACTGTCGATTGCAAATTGACGCAAGACAAAACCCGATGCGCATCATCTGGATCCACATTAGAGATAAAATGGACCCTGCACCCTTTTTTATGAAAGTGTTGTAAAGCCACAGCCAAAGCACGCGGACCCAAATCAGATCCTCCGATGCCTATTTGAATCAAATCGGTAAAGCGCCCCTCATGGCGCGTCCAGAACTTTTCCAATTTATGCAGCTCTTTTTCCGCCGCAAAAGCCGCCTCTTTAGCAGATGCGCTCTGTTGTCTATGATCGAACTGATCTCTCATCGCCGTATGCAAAACGGACCGATTTTCGCTTTCTACCCCTTCAATCCGATTAATCACCTCGCCACTTTGCATAGCGGCCATTTTTTGCATCACCCCCGCCTCTTTGGCAAGCGCAAATAAAGCCTCTATCCCCTCCTCGCAAATCCGCTCTGTCCCGTAAAAAAGCTGAAAGCCCAAAGAGCGAATCACCATTTTCTCGATCCTTTCTGGGGTCAAGATCAGCGACAAATCAACAGGTAGCTGCGCAAGCTGCCTTAGCCTAGAGCACGAATCATACTGAGTAAAAATTTTGTCCATGTCCCCAGAATGGCAAAAAAATTTCCAGATGACAAGTATTAATCGCTTTTGCTAGAATTTGCGCTTCTGTCTTATTCGGGGTATAGCGCAGTTTGGCTAGCGCGACTGGTTTGGGACCAGTAGGTCGGGGGTTCAAATCCCTCTGCCCCGAACTTATTCTAAGATCATACCGCCCGCTGCAGTAAATCCCTTGAGTTTTCTCTCTCCTTGCTCAGAAAGAGACCCTTTTACCACGTAGATCTCGTCCAATCCATCCCATTGCTCGGTCAGCAAAGATTCATAAACGGGTCGAAAGGAGGGCAAAGTATTCAGCAAGGTATCGATCTTGTCTAAAACGCCCTCAGAACACCTTGCATCGTCAGGAAAACAAACCCCAACTCGAGCATCGCAGTGCCATTCCGGCACACTGAAGCTAAAGTGCTCAAACCTCTTAGGCGATAAAAGGTGAAGCTTATGGGCCTGTGACCCGAGTCCTTGCGTCTCCAAAACAAGGCGAATGATCGCCTCATCTGGCAGACGATGAGACAGCATTTGAAAGTAATGAACAAAGGCTTCCGCGCAAAACAGGCGCCTGAGATGCCCCTCTTCCATCACTGCCACCCCCTCTTTCCATGCAGCAAAATTGGCCTCTTGCCTCTCACTCCACTGAAAACAAGAGGCAAAATCGGCCCTACCTCGATAAAGAACCAATTGTGCATGAGAAAACTGCGGCCAGACCGTTTGGGTAAAATGTGTGAGCGCGGCCGACAAAGAGTGAAAGCGAAGTTCATCTTCTAAAGGAAAATAGGGTTCATCGAGTCCCAAGACAAATTCAAAGACAGAAGAGCCCTCTTCAATCTTCCACTGTAAATCGTCGCAAGGTCTTGCAAACAGCTTCATGCACCGCCCCTCTCATAGCGCAAGTAATGGATCGTTTTCCCTTTTTCCAACCAAAGGTCCTTGAAAAAGGACCTGCCGTAATCCGGCCACTCGTTCACATGAAACTGCAACCGCCAAACAGGGCATTTTGTAAATTCGTCCCTCATCTGTCCTGCAAAAACAGGATCATCTGTAACGCAAGTGAGCAACCCGCCAGCAAGCATAACCCCCGACACAGCCTCCAAAAACTCTGCGCACACAATCCGATGTCCTGCATGGCGCCTTTTCGGCCATGGATCTGGAAAATTCACAAACCCCTCCGCCATCAAAGGGGCATAAAATCGGGTAAAGCTAAGCCCCTCGCCGCATACCACACACACATTGGACAAATTTTCCCTTTGCACTCGCAACCAGATTTTGCGCGCCCTTTCAAATTTTTTTTCCACAGCGATCCAATTCACCCCTTTTTCTTGCAAAGCGCGCTGCACAATCCACTGCCCATTACCGCTGCAATATTCAACCACCACCGGCAAATCTTCTTTAAAAAAACAAACCTTCTCAACTTGATGATCGTAACAAGCGGGGATATAAAAAAAGCGATCCAAAAGAATAGGCCGCCTCTCTTCCCAAGCAAATGGAATGACAAGATCTTTTGCGCTCTTCACAACCGAGCATTATACCAGCAGCTCTTATTTTTTACGCTGGTCAAAATCCAACTGATTTGCCATATTGGTGCATGGAGGTTCCTATGCACATGCACGCGATGATTTTACTACTCAGCAACCCACAGCTTTTGGACCTCAAGAAAATCTTCGGATCAGCTCCCATCATCTATCTTCTACTGTTGGCCATGTCCATTGCCTCTATCTCCATCTGGCTCTACAGCCTCTTCACGTTTCGTCCCAAAGACATTATGCCAGAATCTTTTCGCAAAGAGCTAAAGACTCTTCTCGAGACCCAAGCATACGACCAAGCGCAAAAACTCTGTCAATCCAAAGAAAATTTACTCTCCTCCTTGGTTCGAACAGGGCTTACCAGCCGCGCTCTTGGACCGCAAATGATGGTAGATGCGATGAAATATGAAGGCAAAAGAGCCTCGACCCCCTTTTGGCAAAGGCTAGCTCTATTGAATGACATCGTCATCGTAGCACCGATGCTCGGTCTACTAGGCACCGTGATCGGCATGTTTTATGCCTTTTATGATGTCAACCGCTCCATTGAAAGCATCAACGCCCTATTTGACGGTCTGGGCATTGCCGTCGGCACAACCGTATCTGGGCTCATCGTGGCCATTTTATCGATGATCTTCCACGCCACCCTCAAATATCGCATCGTACATGCCCTAAACCTTGTGGAAAACGAGGCCCTGCAGATGACCATTTTGATCCGGAGGTAGTGTTGGATCTCATTCCTCAAGACGAGCTCAAGGCAACGCCACACTTCAATTTTGCCCCCATGATCGACTTTCTCTTTCTCATGCTCGCTCTTTTTGCAACGCTTGCCGTATCGCGAGCCGCTCTATACGACTCGGAAGTACAGCTCGTTCAACTCAAACCCGACGCGGGGGCCCATAATGTGCGAGGAAGCGAAGTCTATCAGATCAACCTCACCATCACAGCGACAGGCCAATTTAAATGGCTCACAGAATTTCAAGAATATCCAATGGAAAACTTGCAAGCGATTCAAGCAGAATTAATAAGACAATATCACATCGGGGCCCTTCCCCAAGACAAAGAAAAAACGCAAATCCTACTCCATATCGATCAAAACACTCCCTGGGGAGTGATTGCCCGCACCCTTTTTGCCATTCGAGAAATTGGATTTACGGCAAGGCCTGTGCACGAAGAAGGAACGGGGAATTAGTCTCTTCCGAAACGCTGTTTTATCGGAGACGCCGTTTCACCAGAACAAGCAACTCTCCAAGTGACATCGTGGGCCATGTGATGTGTCCCCCAGCTTGCACATCACCCTGGTTTGGATAATCCAAGCTTCGCAAATCTGCATCCGATGTGTTGCGTAACTGCACTCGAGATCCAGGATTTGCCAAAAAGTAATTTTCCAATACCTGCAGCATAACATAAGTATTGACCGGCAGCGTATCCCCTCCTTGTGCATTCTGCATCACATGTATCTCAAGTTCTCCAGCATTGTTCTCAATTTCACGAATGTGCTTGCCCTGATATGCCCTATTATTGTGCGCCGCCTGTTGAAGCGCTCTATAGCAACCCCACACAGTCTGATTTCCCTGAACATGGCCTCCCAATACCTGCAAATCGATCTCTTGAGCCTCATTGAAACACGCTCGCGAAAAGGGTGCTCCTCTTCCAGCTGCAACACCCAATAAGGGTCTAGCTGGCGACGCCTCCGGAGCCACTACAACCCGTGCTCCTTGTGATCCCCCGATCCTCACCATTCTAGGAACAACACTTCCCATCCCGCTCAACGTCACCAACCCACCCCCCGCCCCCAATGCAGTGGCCACAACTTTTGAGACCACAGAGGGAAGCATATAGGAAGACCCAAAACCAAGAGCCAGTCCCGTAGCTGTGGCCCCCAGCACTTGCATCGTGCTATGGGGAGCATTCAGCCAAGATACGACTCGATTTTTTAAATTCACAACCCCATCATAAACGACAGGCACAAGCTGCCGCGCTGCGAAAATAGCCGTCGTAACAGCCGCAGCCTGAGCAAGCGAAATATGCTCTTTTGGAACCATGTCATAGCTTAAGGCATATGCTAGACCTGTGCAAACCGCAGCTTGCAGTGTCCCTAATATCATATTACCATTTTGAGCTGACATAGTTAAATACCGTTATTATTTGTAAATATTATACTAAAACCAATATTAAAATTAAATAATACACAAAAATTTAATCTCAACAACCAGAGGCGCGTCAAAGAAAATATTTTACTAAAAGTAGTTGAAGAATTAGGAATAAGCGGGATAGAATCTACGCTTTGCCCAGATGGTGAAATTGGTAGACACGCCAGATTTAGGTTCTGGTGCCGCGAGGCATGTAGGTTCGAGTCCTATTCTGGGCAAAAATTTCGAAGAAAATTTTGACAAGAAAAGAAAAGCCAACTGCTTGGCTTTTCGTTAGGACGAGAAGTGAAGTAGCGGTAACACCGCTACGAACCGGGCCCGAGGCCGACGGCGCAGCCGCCCGAGGGGAGTCCTATTCTGGGCAAAAATTTCGAAGAAAGTTTTGACCGCAAATCGATTCGACAAAACCTGATCCTAGGGTGTTGATTACATCGAAGCAACATCCCAAAATCTCTTTCGTTATCTCACTAAATTTATCTTGCCCATCATGCCGCTTGCGATCTTGCATATCCTGTCCCTGGCTTTATCCATACAAACCCGATTTGACCTGTTCTCGTACCCAATAGAGCACAACGGGAACAGCTCGTCAATACATCGTATTGACATCAATCATTTACTGAGTATATAACAAAGGTATGAAGACAGAACAGCTGCAGATACGCGTTTCTTCGAAGGATAAGGCAAACATCCGTAAGCGTGCACGAGCCGCCAATATGGATATGTCCGAATGGGTACTTGCAGCCCTATTCCAGCCAGTCACCCGTGAATTTCAAACCTTGTGCACTGAGATAGCTAAACAGGGACAGTCCCCCAATCGCTTTTGCGCATTTGCTGCGCTCAGCGACTTTCTCCAGCGCTTGGATTCGGATGAGTTGCTTCAAGCCGTACAGGATCTGCCAGACGCAAAGCTCGATGAATTTAGTTTCAATTATGTCGCGGCTATGGTTGAACTTGCCTGCTACAGAAAGAAGATTAAGCCTGCGACGTGGCTCCATGATGCGGAAGGATTGAGCGAGCCTTATTTTGGTTCTCCTCTACTTTCACTACGCCTTTATCTCCTAACGCACGCGCTAGTACCTTTCAAAAAGCGCAACATCTTTATCGATTCCAGCGTTGGTGATCGTCTATGAACCCAGGCCTTAAGGCCTGGGATTGTATTGGTTAGGGAGGGGCTTCGAACCCCTCCCTACCCGTT
>JAKAFF010000091.1 GCA_021818045.1 bacterium | reverse complement strand
AATAGGCAGCATCTTCAGGCGAGGCTAAGACGTAAGGGCCTGTCTCTTCGAGCCATGGTAAAAGGGCGTCTAATAGCTGAGTTGAGGACATGGCGACTCGTGCTCAAAGGCATCGATGAGAGGTTCTATTTGAGAAAGAAAAGCACTAAAGCCTCTGCGGGTATATCCTTCGAAGATCACGGCGCGCAACTGGGAGAGTCCTGCTGGGAAAAAGGAGCGTAACATGTCCTCCACGTATTGCTTGCCGCACGCGGCATTGAAAGAGTCTTTGTGTTCTAATAGATAGGTGAGGACATTTTCGTCAGATCTTGCCTCTTGAAGATATGCGACAAAGGCATCAAAAAAACAGATCAGCTTTTGTTTCAAATAGTCCAAAAGTGAAAATAATGCCTCTTGCATGAGACTTGGGCAAATCGGACATTTTTTCCAAGAGACCATCTGCGCCTTCATTTGCAGCATCTTTCCTCTCATCTCTTCGAGAAGAGCTTGCATCTTGTCTGCATCCACCTTCGATGTTTGTATCAAGATTTCGCAATAAAAGCAAAGTCTGTCTAGACAGCAGGTATTGAGCGCTAAAGGACACTCTATGGAAAAGAGGAGAAATTTTTGCAGTGTGCGTGCGATGTGTGTCAATACGGTGTGTGCAGGCGCTTTGTGAATTTGTTCGGGAAGCGTCGTTTGCAAATTTTGCAGTAGATGAAACGCATTGAGCCACTCTTTGAGCGCAAATTGAATGGATAGAGAGCGAGCAATTGGTGCCGGCAAGTTGGAAGAGAGAACGGGACATGAGTGTAAGCTGCGCATCAAACCCTAACAAATCGGTCGCAAGATCTTAACACAAAAGTTTTGTGGATGCCAACATGGATTTTAGATTAGGGCGTCGATATACTCTTGAGCATCGAAGGGGGCGAGATCTTCTGCGCCCTCGCCCGTGCCGATCCAGCGGATGGGGATGCCGAGCTGTCTTTGAATGGCGAGGGCAATGCCCCCTTTTGCGGAGCCATCGAGTTTTGTGAGCACGATACCGGTGATGGGCGTGAATGTGTGAAAGCTGAGGGCTTGATCCAGCGCATTTTGGCCAACTGTGGCATCGAGGATGAGGAGCGTTTCGTTGGGTGCATCGGGGATCTGTTTTTGGCACACCTTTCGCATTTTGGCCAGCTCTTGCATGAGATCGGTTTTGTTGTGGAGTCTGCCCGCTGTGTCGATCAGGGTGATATCGATGTGTCTGGCTTTAGCTGCAGCTAAGGCATCGAATACAATGCCTGACGGGTCGCTATTTGGGGTGGCCTTCAAGATTTCGACGCCGATTTTGTGAGCCCATGTCTCTAATTGTTCGATGGCGGCTGCCCGAAACGTGTCTCCAGCTACGATGAGCACTTTTTTCTTTTGACGGGTGTAATAAGAGGCAAGTTTTGCAAGTGTAGTGGTCTTGCCGCTTCCATTGACGCCGACGATGAGAATGATGTGAGGGAATGTGACGGGTGTCGGTTGTTGTGGTGGAAACGTTTGTAAAAGCTCTGTCTTTACAAATGCCAATAGATCATCGGGGGAAAGGGTGGGATTTTTTTGGTAAAGCGCGCGCACCTTGTTTACGAGCTCCAATGAGAGAGCGGCTCCCAAATCGGCCTCGTAGAAGATTTGTTCTAGGCGCTCAAACAGCTCGGTATTTTGGGGCCCTGCGAAGAGGGATCGAATTTTCTTTGATAGAGGAGAGAGAAGTTTTTTGAAAAATCCAAACATTTGTAGTAGAGTCTAACATAAAGAGGCACTTTATAGATATCCTCTTAATGGACAAAACCGATGGATCTTCACGAGTATCAAGCGAAAAACATCTTGAAAGAGCATGGCATTGAAGTTCCCGATTTTTGGGTTGCAACAAGCGCCCATGAAGCGGTGGAGATTGCTGAGCGGCATCACTTGCGCGAGGCGGTGTTGAAAATTCAGGTGCATGCAGGGGGGCGCGGCAAAGCAGGGGGCGTCAAATTTGCCAAAGGGCTCGACGAGATTGCGCATACAGCGAAAATGCTCATTGGCATGAAAATGGTCAATCGGCAAACAGGCCCTGATGGGATCGTGGCTGAAAAAGTGCTGTTATCTCGGCCTGTAGATATTGCCAAAGAGTACTATATTGGAGCTCTTGTCGATCGAAATCTGGCGTGTCCTTTGCTGATCGCGTCACGTGAAGGGGGCATGGACATTGAGGAAGTGGCGCAAAAAACTCCCGAAAAGATTTTGAAACTGCCCTTTGGCTTAGACGGGAAGCTGCGATCTTTTCAGCTGCTTCGTTTGACGAAATTCATGGGATGGGAAGGGCATCTTGCAAAACACGGAGCATTATTTGCGCAACATCTGGCTAAGTGTTTTGTCGAAGTGGACGCCTCTTTACTCGAAATCAATCCCTTGGTTCAAACGCAAGATGGCAAATTGATGGCGCTTGATGCGAAGTTATCGATTGATGATAACGCTTTATTTCGGCACAAAGAGATGGCTGCATTGTATGATGCCGCCCAAGGCTCTCCCCAAGAGGCGGCGGCGCGAGAGGCAGATTTAGCCTATATTGCCATGCATGGGCAAATTGGATGTATGGTCAATGGAGCAGGTCTTGCCATGGCGACGATGGACATCATCAAGCTTTGCGGTGCATCTCCTGCCAATTTTCTCGATGTGGGGGGCAGCGCTACGAAGGAAAAAGTGGCGCAAGGGTTTCGGATCATTCTAAGCGATCCCAATGTGAAAGCGGTCCTCGTCAATATTTTTGGCGGCATTATGAACTGTGCCACTTTGGCAGAAGGGGTCGTGCATGCGGCCAAAGAGCAGAAAATCCACGTCCCGATCATCGTGCGCATGGAAGGGACGAATGTGGAAGAGGGCAAGCGCCATTTTAAGGAGAGCCACTTGAAAATCATCACCGCTGAAGATCTCAAACAAGCTGCAGAATATGCTGTAGCGTCTATTGGGAGGTAGATGTGCCGATATTGGTCAATCGAGATACAAAAGTGATTGTGCAAGGGATCACGGGCCATGCGGGCAATTTCCATGCGATGCAGTGTCAAGAATATGGCACCTTGATCGTAGGGGGAGTCACTCCTGGCAAAGGAGGCGGAAAAACTCTTGGAGTGCCGATTTTTGATACTGTTTGGGAAGCGTGCCAAGAAGTAAAGCCCGATGCCTCTTTGATCTTTGTTCCTGCACCTTTTGCGGCGGATGCGATTTTGGAAGCTGAAGAGGCCAAAATCCCTCTCATCATCTGTATCACGGAGGGGATCCCGATCCGCGATATGATGGAAGTAAAGCGCGTGATGAACCATTCCACCTCTCGACTCATCGGGCCCAATTGTCCGGGGCTCATTACACCGGGCCAGTGCAAGATTGGGATCATGCCGGGCTATATCCACAAACCTGGCAAAGTGGGGATCGTCTCCAGATCGGGCACACTCACATATGAGGCGGTGTGGCAGACGACGCAGCTAGGACTTGGGCAATCTACCTGTGTTGGTATTGGGGGAGATCCTCTCAATGGAACCAATTTCATCGATGTATTGAAACTCTTTCAGGATGACCCGCAAACCGAGGCGATTTTACTCATTGGAGAAATTGGGGGCGATGCGGAGGAAAAAGCGGCCCTTTGGGCGCAATCTCATTGCACGAAGCCGCTTGCGGTGTTCATTGCGGGTGCTACTGCGCCAGCTGGCAAAAGGATGGGACATGCAGGCGCGATTATCTCGGGGGGAAAAGGGACCGCTGCGGACAAATATGCAGCCTTTCAAAAGGCGGGAGCTGTTATTACGCAAAGTCCAGCTGAAATGGGCATGGCCATTAAACAAGCTATACACAAATGAGAAATATAAATGATTGAGATTCCGGGCCGCATTCCCATTGCGATCCACCCCCTTTTTTGGGTCTTTGCATCGTTCATTGGCTGGATCAATAGCCAAAACCTCATTGGCACTGTGATTTGGCTTGGCATCATTTTGGTCTCTGTTTTGCTGCACGAATTTGGCCATGCGCTCACGGCGGTGCTATTTAAGCAAAAAGCTCGCATTCAACTGATTGCTCTTGGCGGAGTTACCACATATGATGGGCCGAAGCTTTCCTTTTGGAAGCAATTTCTCATCACGCTTAATGGTCCTCTTTTTGGTTTTTTTCTCTTTTTGATAGCTGCCTCATTGCTCCCTGTTGCAGGTCCAAAAAACTCGATCTTTTTTCTTATTGTTCGTTGGACTTTAATCGCAAACCTATTTTGGACGATTGTCAATCTCATTCCAGTCTTGCCGCTGGATGGGGGACAACTCTTGCGCATCGTGTTAGAGGGGGCATTTGGCGTCAAAGGCTTTAAGGCATCTCTTTTTGCAAGTGGACTCATTGCTGCATTGATGGCGCTTTATTTTTTTATGATCCAGCAACTCCTCATTGGAGCCTTTTTTTTCCTATTTGCCTTTCAAGGATTTGACATGTGGCGCAAAAGCCGCTTTGCGACGAGGACGGATCGAGAAGAAGAGAACAAACAACTCATGATGCAAGCAGAAATCTTGTTGCAACAAGAGCGCATTGAAGAGGCGAAAGTACTTCTTAAGCAAGTGCAAGAAAAAGGGGGAATGCTAGCGGTAAATGCCGCGCAGTATTTGGCAATTTTTGCAGCAAAAGAGGGAAAAAGACAAGAGGCCTACGATTTGCTCTTGCCGATAAAAGATCAAATAACAGACGATAGCTTGGTGCTATTGCACGAGCTTGCTGCAGAACACAAAAACTATGCCTTTGTATGTCAGATGGCCAAAGAAGCATTTCAAATTTCTCAGACTCAACAAACGGCTTTGCGCAATGCGCGCGCTTTTGCGTATCAAAAAAAGGGCAAGCCTGCAGGTGGCTGGTTGCAAACTGCTTGGCAGTTTGGGGGACTCAATCTCACAGCTGTACTACAAGAAGAGTCATTCATGATGCTGCGCTTTGATCCCGATTTTCGCTCCTTTGTGGAGAAGCTGCAATGAGTAAAAGGGTTTTGATCCTTTGTGCATCCTCGATGTTATCGTCGTGTTTTCATTTTTCTGAAGATGCGGTGGTGCAAGGACCGAGTCCTAGAAAGCAGAAGCTGCGCATCGCGCTACTGCAAAAAAAGCTTGAAGTTGCGGAGCAAGAAAGGCTCCAGGCACAATCTGAGGTGGCGCGCCTTTCTTTGGAAATTGAGGAGGCGCAGCTGGCCCTCATTCGCAGACAAGTGGACAAATACGAAGAGAAGAGGGAATCCTCGCCAAACCTCTTTTTGGAAGAAAGAGAGGCTCTATATCGGATGATCCAAGCGGGATCTGCTCCTTCTTCATCTGAAGCACAAGCGGAGCTAGATCGCATTTTGCGTCTCATCACCTCACTCGGCAATCGGTAGAAACATTAGACCTCTTGCGCAACCTATACACAAATGAGTTCAGCCGAAAATCCAACTTTTGAACTCATTTGTGTATAGTTACAGAAATACTTTTGCCATAAAAAAATTTATGCTATCTTCCCTCCTCCTATTTTAGAGGGTCGCATGAAAGCCCTATTTTTTTTCCTCGTGCTTATCATCTCTCTTACAGCAGAGACATCCCATGTAAGTATCGTGACAGAAAACGACCCCTCGACGCTCGTCAATGGAGTGAGCGTCATTACCGGAGACTTTTACACGCTTGACGAAGACTACACGGTCCAAGGAGCCAGGCCCATTTCTCTCAAAAAGGCCTACATAAGCAGCTTAGGGCCGCTGCCTTTGTTGAACCACTTATTTTTGACTCACCAACGCATATCGGACACGATCTCCACAAAAGAGCCCAATGGCACGGACGTATTGTATTATCCTCAAGAAAAGCCAAAGAAAAAGAAACCAAAAAAACACGCAACCGTTCGTTACAAAACCTTGATTGAAGAAAGCAAAGGCGTTGCAAACACCAAGACGGGGTGGATCTCGGCGCAAACCAACCTCAAAAACCAGTATCTGGATAGGGCACAAGACGGCGGCATCTCCATCGTCGTTCCGGATGGGACCGTCAGGTTCTACATGCTTTGCAAATTCCAGCCAACTATAGATAGTCCCTATGGAGGAACGCTCACCTTACTCCACAATTATCACCTCGTTTCTGAAAAATCTCCTCAAGGATACATCGTGCAATACCAATGGCACGACGATCATCTTGTCAGGATCTACACCACCAATCTCAGCGGGAACAAAACC
>JAKAFF010000090.1 GCA_021818045.1 bacterium | reverse complement strand
ATCTTTTATTCGACATCATCTACGTCGATCCGCCTTATGATCTTTTCTTTCCCATAGAGTCTTTGGCTGTGCTCTTAGCTCCGCATGCGCTTCTTTTTGTTGAAGAAAGGGCGCACTCCAAAAAAACTCCTATAGACTTGCCTTCTCTACAGATCCGGAACTCTAGGCGATTTGCAGCAGCGCAGCTGATAACGTATGTGCACAAGTAACAAGACTTAGGCGGACTTTGCAATCCGCCTAAGATTTGAACTATTCTGGTAAAAGCCCAGCGACTTTATTTACCAACTTTTGGTTTTTGAGGAGCTACAGGAGCTGGAGTTGTTTTTTTTTCAGGAGTTTTATTCGAGGGAGCCGCAGGTTGCGGTTTTACTGGTTGTTTATTCATATTTCTCCTAATTGGATTGCGACTTTCATCGCAGATCCCACTGTACTCCTTTTTGAAAAAAGGAAATATTTTTCTTCAACGAACCAATTCCCCATCGCGATACATAGACACAGTCATCGATCCATCTTTTTCGTAACGCCTCTTTTCTCCCTCCAACTTATCGTTGACAAATTGTTGTTGCAAAAGGGGAGACCCGTCGTCGTAATATTTATTGAATTTTCCGTGCCGCAAATCGTTGACATATTCCGCTTCAAATACGAGCGTGCCCTCGGCATTCCAACTCTCACTCAATCCATTTAGCTTATCGTTTTCATATTGAAAAATGGAGGCTATTTCCCCGTTTTCGTGATAAGTCTTTTCCGGGCCTTCTCGCAAATCGTCCACATAGCTGACTTCCCGATAAATAGCGCCACTTGGGAAATAGTGAGTTGTCAAACCATTTTTCTTGTCGTGTGCCAACTGCACGGTAGCAATCACTTTCTGTCCTCCAGAAAATATGCGGGCGAGCCCCTCTTTTTTACCTTTTACAAAAGGAGTCTCTGTCAGCTTGATCCCTTGCTGCGAGTACTCGATCGTCACACCATCTATCAAGTTATCCTTGTTATGTGTCTCTAGAGCCACTTTTCTTTCCCCTTTCTCGTCGGGCGGGTAGTAAATCACTTGGGGACCGTTTTTTAAATGATTGCGATAATAAATCACGACCTCTTTCTGATCTGCAGCCTTTTGAAAGTATTTCCCTTCCAGTTTCCCGGCTATATATTGCGCCTCTTCTACCACGTTTCCGCTTGTATCAAATACGCGCTTTGTTCCGTTCGGCTGTCCATTCGCATAATTTATGCTCGCTTGGAGGCCCCCTTCTTGAAAATAGACCACCTCTTCGCCATGCATTTGCCCCTCTTCGTTGTAATGGCAAACGCGCGAAAGGCGCTCTTCGTCTTTTTGTGAAGGTTGTGTCTTGGGAAAATAAAAACGGTGCTCTCCTACGGGCTTTCCCTCGCGAAATAGCTGCACCGCTTGGAGCGCCCCATCCGAGTACCAAGAGAGCATCTCTCCATCCATAAGATCGTTTTTAAAGGTCGCCACTCGCTCGGGCTTCCCATCTCGAAAAAACCACTTATGCATCCCTTCTTTTTTCCCGTGCTCAAACTGAAAGCGCGTCTGCACCTGATCTTTATCCCACCAAGAAAGAGCAAGTCCGTGCATCTGATTATTTTCAAATAAAGCCTCAAAAACCAAATCGCCACTTTCTGCCCACTCTCGATGCCATCCCTGTTTGATACCAGAGACGAATTCGGAGCGCATTTTCAACTGCCCATTAGGGTGCCACTCGCTGTGCACACCTTCTGGCAGATCAGCTACAAAAAGCCCATCGAATTTAACCGTCCCATCCTCATGCCACTCTACAAATTGTCCCTCTTTTGCCCCTTCGAGAAAATGAGCTCGGCGCTTTAACTGTCCGTTCTCATACCACTCTTCGTACAACCCATCCCTCTTGCAGTCTTTATAATTAGAGACGATTTTCAATTGGCCCGAAGGATAAAACTCCTTCTGTTCTCCATCGTATTCCCCATTCAGGTAAAGCGATTCTTGCTTTTTGGTCCCATCGGGATACCACTCATAATAAGGACCGTTCAACCGCTCCTTTAATACGAACATTTGGCGCAGTTTGCCCCCATTTTCTCCAAACTCCATAATGGGTTCAGTCAAATTGCCGTACAAATCAAACTGCGCTTGATAGGCCATATTGCCATTTGGATATTGTCTCCAATGCTTACCTATGGCAAGCCCTTCCGAAAATTGTCCTTCACCCAACAAGGAACCATCTTCCGCAAAAAACTGCTCTTTGCCCTCTTTTTTCCCATTTTTGTAACTTACGCGATATGCCTCCATCGCATTTGGGTAGTACCGCGTATGCAATCCCACAGGCTCCCCATGGCGAAAATCGATGATCTCTACGACATTTGCCTTATCATCATAGGCAATCATCGCAGCCCTCTCTCCATCACCATGCAAAACCCCTTCTACATAAGAGCGCTGCAACTGTAGCGCACCATTGGGGAACCAGTTATAGGCAACTCCATGTAACTTTCCGTTTTTATGGGGCCAAAGCAAAGCTTTACGACCATCTTGGTAATATTGAATTGCGTCTCCTTGCAAAAGTCCATTTTCGTATTGGGCCGTTTCTTTCAACTCTCCTGATTCATAATACGCCTTCACCTCTTGTACCAAGTGACCGGCTTCGTATACCCACTCGCTTTGCAATTGGCCATTTGGGAAAAAGGCTTTGCAAGTGCCATGAGGAGTTCCATATTGGTACGTCGCAACACGGGTCACAGCACCTTCCTGGGAGAAATCGACCTTCGTCCCATGGGGAACGTATACAGACCCCCATTCGCTGGCTACATCTGAGCCCTCCTCTACAGTCGTGACATCATATTCAGTGCGGATGCGACCCGGCTCAAAAAACGAAACTCTTTTTACCCCAACCTCCCCATCCACTGTGGGCTGATAAAACAGCACCTCTTTGGGGGTGCCTTGAGGAAAGCTTTCTAAAATTTCGATTCTCCAGTTGGGCTCCCTGGGTTTCAAAGTTGCAAGAAGGGCGTCCATTTCCTTCCCCAGCAAAGTATTTGATAAAATCACTAATGTGATTAATACAAGTCTTCTCATGACGCACCCACTCTTTTGTGTATAAGATAGATTAGAAGAATTTTGACATTTCCTCAAGCTCACTTTTTGAGGGTAGGATAGGCGGGACCCTCTTTTTGCCCCTCCTCCCGTTCGAAGAGATGGATCAAATCAAGCACCTGCCTATGCCCTTTATAGCTCAAACAGATTGACTTCGTCGGCAATACCACTCCACTCGAATAAAAATCGATCACAATTTCATCCGCATTACGACCATTAACACTCACAGTAGAATGCAGCACTTGCGGTGTGAATGCCACGCGCGAGGGCATATCCCCAGACACTTCGAAAGAGTACTGTCGATTTTTTAATTTAAACACGCCTTGCCAATCTGATTGGGTGGCTATCGCAAGACGCTGACAAGCAACTATTTGAAATTTTACCCGCTCCACCTCAGCTTGAAACCGTTTTTTTTCAATTCCTGCATACATACGCCACCCAACCGCCCCAGCCACCACGGAGATCAGGACAATTGCCACCAGCAGCTCTAAGAGAGTGAAGGCCTTTTTTTTCTTAAAGACTATCTTCGTCGTCTTTGGCGTTTGCATTTGTTGTAGAGCTATCTTTTTGGGTACGTGCAATATATCGGTCATACTCTTCAGACACAATGGAAAAATCCGATTTTCCTTTCGGCATAATCAGGAAATCGTGCCTCCAACCATCTTGTAATAGGGCATTTGGATTTTTTGCCACTCCCGAATTCTTTAAATAATTTAAAGGGTTACGCGCGATATCATCGACCGTAGCTTTTGCATTTTCTGCTAAACACATGAGTAGCAGATCGTATAATTGCTCTCTGGCTTGTTCTGTTTTAAATGCGCGCCCCTTGTCTAAAGTGCCTCGCATACTATACCCGATGGTCCCTGTGATCAGGGTAATGAGAAAAATGACGATCATGATCTCTAGAAGCGTCAAAGTTCTTTTTTTCATGCTAACCTCCTAATTTGTGGCAAATGAGCTCACATCCGTTAACGGCAGCAAAACAGAGAGCAACACAAAGCCAATAATGATACCGAGGACCAATAATAATACGGGCTGAGCTAAATTTGCGAAATGGGTGAGTATTTTTTCTAATTCTTCTTCGTAGATTTGGGCGATCTGGCGCATCATGAAGGGGAGTTTGCCTCCCTCCTCAGCGATCCCAATCATTCTGGGGACAAGTGGGGGGATCAACGGGTGATTTTCAAACGGAGAGTGAATCGATTGCCCTTGAGCAATTTTTTCTTCTGCCTGTGCTACAACCTTCTCTAATGCGGGATGGCGCATAACGGTGCGGCCTTGCGCGAACGCTTGCACTAAAGGAAGTCCCCCTTCCAGCAAGGTAGCAACCGAGCGGCTGAACCGAATAAAAGCGACTCGCGCCATCACATGGCGAATCCATGGCAAGCGATATCCCAATGACAAGATCCGATCGCGCCACTGCGGCAGCACAACAGCCCCCACCCCTAACATCAAACACCCCATAGCGCCTAAGGCAAGAGGGATCTTTGCTTTGCAAGCAAATGCGCTTGCAGCGAACACGATTTGGGTCAATGGATGCAAGTCTCTACCCTCGAACAATTCGCGCAAGGAAGGCACGACATAAAACAATAAAGAAGAGAGAACAACGACGCAAAAACCACATAACAATGCAGGATATAATAGAGCGGACACAACCTGTTTTTTAATCTGTATCTGGCGAGAAATCAATTCGGCAAGTTCTTGCAATGCCGCGCCTAAACTTCCCGTTTTTTCTGCATTTGCGATCATAGATGTGTACAAAATATCAAATGTTTGGGGGTATTTGAAAAGTGCCAAAGAAAAGGCCATCCCCTGTCTCACAGAATCCGCCAAATCGAGAAGCAACCTATGGGGACGCGCCTGACCCCTATATTTTTCTTCTAGCGCACAAAGAGTTTCGTAAAGAGGCAACCCTGCCTGTAATAACCGCGCAATTTCGCGTGTCAGGTTCAATAACTCCACACGGGTCAATACGCTCTTTTGCAAGACTTGTCGATCAACAGGATGAATCTTTAAAGCAACGACCTCTCTTTTGATTAATTTAAGCTTTGCATCGTGCAGATTATCAGCATCAATAGTAGCGCGCACCTTTTTGCCCGTTGTGGCAATGGCTTCGTATTGAAATAAAGGCATTAAATAGCCCCCTGATCAATACGGGTGACCCGCAGCAACTCTTCGCTTGTCGTGATGCCCGAAAGCACGAGTTGGACACCTTGCATAGCTAATGCGCTCATCCCATCTGCCATCGCCACTTTTCGCAGCTCCTGGCCATCTTGACTTTTCAATACCTGAGCCTTGAGATTCGCGCCGACGTACATCAACTCATAAATGCCATGGCGCCCCTTGTATCCGGTGCCAAAACACTGCGCACACCCCGTACCGCGATAAAAAGGGGCCTCTACATCACACCCCACCTCCATCCGCTCTTTCGAAGAAGGCTCGTAGCGCTCCTTGCAAGAGTGGCAAATTTGGCGCACAAGTCTTTGAGCCACAACCGCCAAAATGGAAGATGCCAGCAAGTAAGGTTCAATCCCCATATCGGACAGACGCGTCAATGCAGAAGGGGCATCATTAGTATGCAAAGTGCTCAGCACCAAATGTCCTGTTAAAGAGGCTTGGATTGCAATTTCAGCGGTTTCTCGATCGCGGATCTCTCCCACCATGATAACATCGGGATCTTGGCGCAAGATATGGCGCAATCCCTTGGCAAAATCGAGTTCGATGCGGGGATTGACATTGATCTGGGAAATCCCTGCGATCTTATATTCGACAGGGTCTTCAATGGTAATGATATTCGTTTCGCTATCATTGATTTCGGACAAAGCGCTATACAAAGTTGTGGTTTTACCACTTCCTGTCGGACCCGTTACGAGGATGATTCCTTCGGGCATATGGATGAGTTTGCGCAATTTTTCTAAACTTGGACGATCCATGCCAATCTGATCCAAGCCGAGCAATACATTTCCTTTATCTAAAATGCGCAATACTACGCGCTCTCCATGGACTGTTGGCAGTGTACTTACACGAAAATCGATCTCTCTACCTCCATGCCGCAATTTAATTCTTCCATCTTGAGGCAGGCGATGCTCTGCAATATCCATCTTGGCCATCACTTTGATGCGCGTCAGAATCTGAATCTGATAATCGCGA
>JAKAFF010000089.1 GCA_021818045.1 bacterium | reverse complement strand
CCTGTAACACATTGGCAACAACTTTTTAATGCGTTGGAAGGGCCTATTGTTTTACTGGGTATGAAAAAAGAGCCCACATTTAACCATCCTCAACTGTTTGATTTACGGGGAGAGACATCTCTTCATGAAATGCTGGCCATCTTAAAAAACAACTGTCGTGTGTTGATTGCGCCTGACTCAGGGGTTCTCGGAATCACTTATTTCCTCAACACTCCTTTTAAATTGAAAATTATTTCTCTGTGGGCAGACCCTAATCACGGTATTATGAAACAAAATGTTCCCTCTCCGAATCCTCTTTTGGAACACACTCCCCTGATCAGCCTCGATCGAAAAAACGCCGCTCTCATTCCAGTGGAGCAGGTGAGGAGGGTCATTGGATGATCCCTGTGACCGACTACGATCTACCAACAGATGAAGCTCGCAAGGCTGGAGAAGAGCTTTTATCTCGAGGAAAAGTTGCCTGTTTGGTCTTGGCGGGTGGCCAAGGAACGCGTCTGGCGGCAACACATCCTAAAGCCCTCACTCCTGTAACCCCTATTCGACAGAAGACCTTGCTGCAAATATTTTGTGAGAGAGGCCGTGCTGCTGCCCAAGCTTATGAGAGTCATTTGCCTATAGCTGTGATGACATCCTCGGAAAATCATGAAACCATCGACAACTATTTAAAACAAAATGACCATTTTGGAGTCTCTGACCTCTCTCTATTTCAACAGAGAAACACCCCTTTTTTAACGGAAGATCGTCAAGGGAGGGTTGGAGAAGGTCCCAACGGAAATGGGGAAGCTTTGCAACTGCTCTGTCAGTCGGGGATTGCCGAAAAGTGGAGAAAGCAAGGGATTGAATCTGTAATCGTACTGCCTATTGACAATCCTCTTGCCGACCCGTTTGATGCAACGCTTTGCGGTTTCCATGAAATGCAAGCCAATGAGGCAACTCTGAAAACAATTTTGAGAACGGATCCTCAAGAAAAGGTCGGTGTTGTGGTCAAAAAGGAAGGGAGAATTGGGGTGCAAGAGTATTCTGAACTCCCTGCTCATTTCGAAGCTCCCATTGCTCATATCGGCCTTTTTTGCTTGAGTCTCTCATGGGTCGAAACAATTCGAGATTGTGAATTACCTTGGCATTATGCGTACAAAAAATATCAAAATCAGATAATTTGGAAACCTGAAAGATTCCTTTTTGATGTTTTGTCATTTGCAGATCGGGTAGGAGTTGTCGTTTATCCTCGTGATGAGGTGTACGCTCCGCTCAAAAATGCCAGGGGAGACAAAAGTCTTGCAACGGTTCAGCAAGCACTTCTGGCTTTTGATCGAAAATTGTTACAGCAATGGGATGAGCCGATTCCCGACTGTTTTGAGCTCGATCCATCCATTTATTATCTCAGAGAAAAATCTCAGAAAATCTCGAATTATATTCTCAAGATGAGTTAACTTAGATGGATGAAGATAGGGTATTTAGGTGCAGGGACATGGGGATTCTGTTTGGCTTCTCTCTTGGCCTCAAAAGGCCACCAGGTTGTTTTATGGTCAAAGGATCGGGATTTTGTCCAGCTTCTCACAAAAAAAAGGGAACACCCTAAACTCCCTGGATACAAGGTTGAAGACGGGGTGGTTTTCACGAGTGATCTTGGCGAAGCACTGACTGAAATCGATTTCTTGGTTGAATCGGTTACTTCAATGGGTATTCGACCGGTTTTCGAGAAAATTGCTGCCTTAGGAGCCCCCCCCTGTCCTATCATTATCACCTCCAAGGGAATCGAACAAAATAGCTGTCTTTTGCTTCCTGAAGTTGTTGTCGATATTTTTGGGCTAGAGTCAAAAAAACTGGTGGGATGTCTGAGTGGCCCCAGTCACGCAGAAGAGGTGATTGCAAAACTTCCGACCTCGATTGTCTGTTCTGCTCATGAGCCACAACTCATGACGCGGATTCATGAACTTTTCTCGACTCCTTTTTTCCGTATCTACCCTAATGGTGATATGAATGGGGTCGCTTTTGGGGGTGCTATGAAAAACATCATAGCAATTGCTTCGGGGATATCGGATGGGCTCGGCTTTGGTGACAATACCAAAGCAGCTCTCATGACTCGGGGTCTTCACGAAATCCGCAAGCTAGCTGTGACAAAAGGGGCAAAATCAGAAACATTAACAGGTCTTGCTGGACTCGGCGATCTCTGCGTAACATGTCTTTCTAAGCTGAGCCGCAATTATAAATTTGGTCACTTGATTGCAGAAGGGCTCACTCCTGAGGCTGCCAAAGAAAAAGTCGGAATGGTCGTTGAAGGAACTTATACCTGTGTCTCTGCTCTGCAACTGGCAGAACAGGCCCAGATCGCTGTCCCTATTACACAAGCGGTCTACTCGATTTTGTACGACCATTTGGATCCCCGTGAAGCGGTCAAAAATCTTTTGCAGCGAGCGATCAAGGAAGAGCATTTGTAGAAGCCCTATTGTAAATCAACCACTGAAGTTTATGTCGTTAAGTGGGATCGGAAAACTGAATTGGTGGGGGGTATTGGACACATTTTCGAACAACTTAAGTTAACCCAAGTTCACCGGCTTCCCTATAGGGCGAGCAAAAACTTTGGTTTTTTCGGCACTACATCTTGAAATTTAGAGAACCGTTTTGCGGGTTCCCAGAATCTGCGGAGATATGCCCAGGGCTTTGTATAATTCTATTTGCTCCCCTTCAGCTTTCGTAGAGCTGCGCAGATAAAGTCTCTTTCCGTCCTCCATTTTGGCTTGAGTGGTCACTCTTGCCCGGGACCGTATGATTTTTCGTACTGTTTTCCATTCATACTGGATTCCTCGCTGTTTCAACTGATAAAGGCATTGCTGGATAAGATGATATGCTATGACTGTGATCCAGAGATGCCCGTCTACTCGACGCTCCAGCTGATGATAGACTGGACGAAGCCCTAGAGACGATTTCATAAAACGGAAGGCGTCCTCTACTTGGCGTAATGTGTTATAGAGTTGCCAAAGGTCTTTTGCTCCCAGATGGGTCAAATTGGTTCTCAGAAAGTAGCTCCCGGTCAGCTTGTCAGACAGTTTCTCTTCGATTGCCTTCCACGTAATGGAGGTAACCGTCACGCCATCATCTGATACCATAACATTCACTTCGTAGCATCCTGAAATCCGTTTGTGTTTTTCTTTAAGTCTTCCTATACGCTCCACCACCTTCTGGTATTTTTTGCGGCCTTTGGGTTTTAAGAGGCTTGCTGCGATCTTTTTCAGGTCGTCTTCAAAGCGCTCTCTAAAAGTTTGTTTCATTTGGGACGCAACGATCGCTTTTGCTTCTGACTCACAATAGAGCCACTTTTCTTCGCTGTCATCTGCGCTTTTGATGAGGGCTGCCTTGACGAGGTTTTGGGTGTCTCCTACGGGCTCTAGATCGCCTTCCAATTCTAGAGAGGGTGCATCCTGCCTTGCTGAGACTATGTAAGAGTATCTGTTTTCTCTCAACCAGAGCAGGTTCGCTTCTGTCGCTATCCCGGCATCCAATACAATCGTGGGTCTGCTCAGGCTTTGATGGCATTCCAGGCTTTTGATCATCCCTTCAAGTGTTTTTGGTTCGGAGGCGTTTCCCGGGAGAATGGAGGTGCGATGTAAAAAGCCATGCTCATTCATGACCAGAGCTAGTGTGACCAAGCGGCAATCATTACGATTTTCTTTTGCTACTCCAAATTTTGCTTTGGAGTTCCGTTTGGCCTGTCCTTCCATATAGACGTTCGTGAGGTCATAGAGTGCTAGGGTACTGGCGTACCCATGAAACTTGCATTCTACGTCTTCAAGGTAACGCTCTAATGTATCTTTGAAGGGTAGAAGTTCATCGGCGATTTGATAGAGTTTGTTCAAGGAGATTTTTTTGAAGTCAAAGTCAAGCAACTCCCCAAGTCCGCTTTCGTTACGCAACCAGGCGTATGTCGATCGCTCGCTGTCTGGATTGACCGCCCTTGCTATGATGGAACCTAGAGCCGTGGCTCTTTCTGTCTCTGACAATCCCAATTTTGCAAGCTGTTCCGGAAGTTTGAGTTGGCGGGCCATCTCTAGCATGAGATGCTCGGCTCCAACAGATCTTGGTTCTGACTGTTCAACGGAATTGATGTCGATATGGGCAAATTCCGCCGGCTCATCCGACCTGGAGTGGTTGTCAGGGACGGACAAACGACGGACCATTTGAGAGACGTATTGTTGAGCCAGGCGTTCAATGTGTTCGGGATGCCGTACGATACACTGCTCGCCTATAAGAAGCTCTGAGATGCATTGGGCGAGTTGCCCATGCTCACTCTCCGGCACGCCAACATCAGCTCCCATATAAAGGATAATGCGCTGTCTTGGCCCTTTTGCAGTGCGGACTGACTCTACCAGATGGTGGGCGCAATATGTCTTTCCAGTGGTACGGTCTGTTTTTGTGGTTTTCTTGATAAACATGCCGACACTGTAAATCAACTCGGTATTTTATTGATATATAATAAATAATTTTAATCAATTTTCAGGTACTACAAATCCAAAAAATATGCAACCACTTGAAAATGAGTGTGTTACGAAAATTGCGTGGGTTTTTTAATCTGTTGGTTTTGAATGACTTACGAAAACACTCTAGGGTGAACTTGGGTTAAGATTTTTGCTCCAGGTTTTTTAATTTCGTTAGCTCGAGAGGGGGAAGTGCCACGGCTACTTTCTTGTCCGTAGGACGATTTACTTTTTCCTTGAGTTTCTTGTCCACATATTTTTTTCGTAGTTCATCCTCCTCGATAAATATTTCCAGGTGTCACATATCCTAGCGCTGAGTGAGGGCGCTTGTCGTTGTAAAAAGTAAAATATTTGCCCAGTCCTTTATGCGCTTCTATTCCGTCAGCATAATCGTGGATATAAACTTCTTCCTGTTTCACAGTCCTCCACAAGCGTTCTATCCAGACATTATCTAATGCTCTGCCACGTCCATCCATGCTGATGCGGATTCCTGCCTTTTCCAGAATTCCCGTAAATTGCAGACTGGTGTATTGGGCTCCTTGATCTGTATTGAACATTTCTGGTTTCCCTTTGGTCAGTGCTTCCAATAGAACTTCCCTACAAAATCCTCCATCCAAAGAATTCGAGAGCCTCCAAGCAAGCACAAACCGACTATACCAATCAATCACGGCGGTTAAATAAAGAAACCCATTCTTCATCGGTAAATACGTGATATCAGTACTCCATACCTGATCTTTCTTCAAAATCTGCACCCCTCTGAGCAAATAGGGGTACACTCGATGACTCGGATGCGGTTTACTCAGATTTGGTCGAGGGTAAATGGCTTCAATACCCATACGCTTCATGAGAGCTCTTGCCTGGTCAACTCCTACATTGTGGCCCTGTTTTTTTAAAACAGCACTGATGCGCCTTTTCCCATAGAACGGGCATATCGTAAAAATCTGGTCAATTTTTTTCATCATCTCTAGATGAAAAGCATTTTCACGACATGGTTCGTAATAATAGCTAGATCTCGACAACCCCAATAACTCACACTGCTGAGTGATTGTAATGTTGGGATCGTCGAGTGTAATCAGCTCTCTTTTTTCCTCTACTCTGAAAGGTTCAATTTTTTTTTAAGCCAGTCTCGTTCTACGGTGACTTCTCCAATTTGTCGATACAGATCGTCGAGTCTTTTGACCAAGCTCAGGTCTTTTTTGGACGTATTCAAGATAAAAATATTAGCGATATTTTCCAGAAATTGCTTTTTCCATTTTGCGATCTGAACGGAATGAACTCCAAATTGTGATGCCAATTCATTGAGAGTTTTTATTTCTTTTGCAGCTTCTAATGCTACTTGAGCTTTAAATGCTGCTGTGTGTCTTTTTCTTGTCGTCATATCGATCCTCTTATGTAGGGAGCGATCTTAACTTATTTTCTCGAATTTTTCGTCCAGTTTTCGCCAACCATTTCATTTATCTTCAATATCCAGAAGATGACAGAGGCTTTCTTTATTCGAGTCTTCAATCGAGTCTAAGGTTGTCAGCTGAAAAGGGCGATTTTAATGAGCTCGCGAGTTTTGCAATTCCCTCTATAGAAAATGACAAATTTTTTGTTTGCCTTCAAATTCTGTTTGTGAATTTATTGACCCATAGTCGCTGACTTTTGTAAGTGTTTGCGTTTTAAGCTCTTTAATTTTTTGTTGTTTGGACTATACTGCTTTCTATGGATCGGTTGAACTCTCATCAAAAAGCGGCTGTGATGCATGTCGAAGGGCCGGCGCTGGTGATTGCGGGAGCGGGGTCGGGCAAAACCCG
>JAKAFF010000088.1 GCA_021818045.1 bacterium | reverse complement strand
CACCTTCAACCCTCCTCACTTCTTCTTCGATTTTTTTTGTAACCTCGTCTAGCACTGTTTTTTGGTCTGCATTTGGATAAAGAGTTTCAATTTCCATCGTAAGAAACGAACTTTTTGGGAAAAAATCGATCGTAGTCCATTGATAACATTGGATTCCCGTGAAAATGACAAGTGCCCAAAAAATCAGCACAGGGACGGGATGCTTTAATGCAAATTCAACGAGTTTCACTTTCCCTCTTTGAGCCTATCCTTATTACCTAACAATGCTCTTTGCGTGCCTTTGGCATCTTGTTGCCCTTTGCTTCTCAGCAAAAATCTGTCCAAAATCATCGCAAATCTCATTTGTTAGGTAATAAAGGATAGGCTCTTTCTTCGTAAAGACTTAAATTAAGCAGAATATCCAACATAACCTGACATGTATTCAAAATAGATATTTTTGATGTTTCGTAATCATTATACGCGCTCATAATATCGAAAAACGTATTCAACCCTCGTTCGTATTCAAGATGAGCATTGTCCAACTTTTCTTTTTGTAACGAAGCACTCTCATAGAGCCTTTCTAAGATTTTTTTCTTTTGTTCTAAACGATCCATATATTCGGTCCATTGTTGGTCATGCAAAAAGCGGGCTCGTTTCAATCCCAGTTTTGCAGCCTGCGTTTTGTTTTTATATCCTCGAATGACAGACCGTATCTTAAACGGGGCTAAAGGAAAAGAGAGCTCCACGACAACTCCTGCAGATGGAGCTGGATTTTGCCATGACATATCAAATGACGAATGTAAATAGGGGGAAGTTCCTGTAAATCCCACAAAGGCACTGACATTCAAATCAGGCAACAAATCATCTATAGATATCTCATTTTCAGCCTCTTTGGCTTTGCAATCTTCTTCATGTACACGCAGATCTCCTCGAATCCCCATGCAAGTGGGGATCATTTTTTGCAAAATACTCAAGGATAAAGGGACGAGGCTTTCAGAAACTTCAGGCGAAGATATTCCTCGTAACGAATTAAATGTAAGCGACAAAGCCACTTCTGCATCCTCTGCTCGATCTTGTTCTAAAAGGTTTGTATTGAGAATAGATTTAGCTGTATAAACCTCTGATTCTAATGCAAGAGACTCCCTTTTTTTTTGCAAGGTATGATCTAGCAGTTTTTGAGCGTAGTGCACCGACTCTTTCCTGATGCTTGTTGCCTCTTTGGCCAGCACGAGTTGCCAATAAACATTTTCCACTGCAACAATTTGTTGTTGCAGTTGATAATTTTCTAAAAAAGATTGAGCTAAAGCGCTCGATTTACTGTGTCTTGCTCGAGCTCGGGCTTGTCGGCCAAATCCATTTTTCCATAAATGTTGTTTTGCACGGACAGACTGAGTCACTTGCCACGTATAATTGACCTGTTTCAGTCCAAAAGTAGAAAATTGCTGTTGTTGTTGAGGCGTAAATTGAAAAAATTTCACTTCAAAAAAATGTGCAGTGCTCTGCAAAGCTACATCGAGTCCAATAGGAGTATTTTGCTCTAACTTGACCAAATAGTTTCGGTTGATGAGATCCGCTCCCGACAAAAACGTCGGGAAATAGGGGATAAGTTGTGGGTCTTGGGCAAATTCTGAAGAATATTCCCCCTTAAGCTGCGGGCAAAATATCAACATCCCTTCATCGGATATGGCATTATAGGCGCTGCGATTTTTTTGCATCGCTACAAAGTCTTGGTTATTGTGCAAAACTTGGGCTACATAACCTGAGACGTCCAATTCCCCCCACAATTGAGCACTTAGTAAAAGACACAGAAAAACCGGCACTCGATATATACCAAAACCACCCGAAACAGAGATTTTTGGTACAGTCAGGGTTTTCTCACAACCTGCTTTTTCACTCGCGCCTGACCCATCATCAATAAAAACTCGCCCCAAAAACAAGTTTTGAGACCCCTTCTTGCCGAAAAAACGCTGCTGCCAGTTGTTTCTGTATATTGCCATCAATGTTTGTTATGTATACAAAAAAAAATATGAGATCAAGTCTGAAGCTTCTTTCATTTATAATGACCGGCTGGCTGCATGCCGCAACAGTCGATTTTGATTTTGATATAAACATGGGATACCGAAGAGATGGACTCATTTGGGATGCCAAGGCGCAAGGCGCTGCGTTTGCAACGAATTGGAATCAGTTAAATCTGTTTCAATTAGGAGGGCTATTTCATTTGCAGGCTTGCGATAGGCTATATGTACGCGGCTCAGGAGACTATGGGTTTTTAATCAATGGGCACAATACATTGCAACGTCCCTACGATGTCAATCTCGACTTTTCTCAATTTTCTCTATCTGGCACTGGACAAGAGTCCATTCTTGCCACAAGGATTAACGGATCCACATGGGACGTATCTCTTGCCCTGGGTTTTTCACTGCAAGCATTGCACAATTCGAGTCATTGGACGCTGAGTCCTCTTTGCGGCTATTCATACTATGGGCAAGATTTTTTTATGAGCAATGCGGTGGGAACACAAGAGTGGCTCATGACAAGCCTACTGACAGCTCCTACAGGTGTTTTCAATGCAATCGAACCTGGTGGCACCAATCAGCACGAAACTTGTTGCCAGTGGCAAGGACCTTGGGTAGGATTCGACCTGGATTGTGGCATTAACGATAACTGGCACTGTTTTGGCACCTATGAGTATCACTTTGGATGGCTCACGCTTCACTCTAGTGAATCGTTCCTTACACAAGCGCCACTCCCTGCAGCGTTTAATGAAACTCTCACTTTCGTCGAAGGGGAAAGTTGGAAATCAAGCGGTCATTTTGCTACAGGCCAAGAGTGCAGCCTGGGATTTGAATACACCTTCAGCAGCTCTGGATATACGTCTTGGGGTGATCACTGGTTTGTGGGGTTGCGAGGAGGGTGGAAACACTGGTCCTGCCATCAAAATCCAGCAAAACTCACTATAAATCCCTTGACCCCCACTAACGCGGAGCCTCAATCGGTGCCTCAAGTGGAAAAACCGCAAGCTACTCTTACAAAGGTAGAGTGGACCTCCTGGTCAGCTCTCTTAAACATTGGCTATCATTTCTAAGATAGTTCTCATTATATATTGATCGTCGGTGTATGATATACACAAATGAGTTCAAAAGTTGGTTTTGGGCAACGCGAAAGCTGGCGGAATTTATCTATCGTAAGTGACCCAATATTAAAAATATAGGGTGACTTACGATAGGTAAATTGCGCCGCTTTGGCGCAGCCGAAAATCCAACTTTTGAACTCATTTGTGTATATCTGAATAGTTACAATATTTTGTTTGAACGATTCGTTTTTTCAGTACACCCGGCATATCGCTTGAGTAAAACGTTTTTTCTGTGTAGAAAGGATAGGGTTATTTTTTTAAACGCTTGGGGTGAGGGCATGGAGAGACGAAAGGTAGTGATCATTGGATCGGGGCCTGCTGCATTTACAGCGGCGATTTACGCTGCAAGGGCCAATTTAGAGCCGCTTGTATTTGAGGGTTTTGCATCGGGTCCTTCGGGTGGACAGTTGATGACGACTACGGAAGTGGAAAATTTTCCTGGATTTCCCGATGGCATTATGGGACCTGTTCTAATGGAGCATTTTCGTGCGCAAGCCTTGCGTTTTTCAACTAAAATCTTAACAGAAGATGTGGTGTCGGTGGATTTTTCTCGCCACCCCTTTTTAATTCAAGGAGCGCAGACGAAGATAGAGGCCCTCTCTTGCATCGTAGCCACGGGTGCGACCGCGAAAAGGCTCGACATCGATGGGGCAAAAGATGGGGAGTTTTGGCAAAAAGGGGTTACAGCTTGTGCAGTTTGCGATGGAGCAGCGCCGATTTTTCGGGGGCGTCCTTTGTATGTGATTGGCGGCGGAGATAGCGCTATAGAAGAGGCGATTTTTTTAACGAAGTATGCAAGTCGCGTATACATCGTACATAGGCGCGATCAGTTGCGTGCATCTAAAATCATGGGGGAGAGGGCGCTAAAACATCCCAAAATAGAGGTTTTGTGGAACAGCACGATTGTAAAAATTACAGGGGATCAGGTTGTTCAAATGGTGGAGATGAAAAATCTTGTGACGGGGCAAGTGGAGCTGCGTGAGGCGGGCGGAGTATTTTTTGCCATAGGCCATCAGCCAAATACTGCTTTTTTGCAGGGACAATTGCAGCTCAATGAGGTGGGATATATCGTGGTACAGGCTGGCACTACGCACACCTCGAAACCTGGGGTATGTGCAGCAGGTGATGTACAAGATCCAAGATATCGTCAAGCGATCACTGCTGCAGGGACAGGCTGTATGGCGGCGCTTGACGTGGAAAAGTGGCTTAACGAAGCGGGACATGAATGAGAAGTCGTTCTTTGCTAGCGCGGTGTCTTTTGTTAGTCGCCCCTATTTGGGGCAGTGCTCTTGAGCTGCAGCCTTGGTTTGGAGATTGCTTGGAGTTTCACTTTTTGGGAAGTTATGTATATAGCTACTTTGATCGCGTGCAACGCGGCGTGCCTCAACTCACCAGCACTTTCCATTCGAATCTAGGATATGTGGGACTCGACTTTTCCCCTACGCCAGAATGGAGTCTAGATACTGATTTGCAAGTGGCTCAGACAACGCAGATGGAGTTCAATTTTCGCAGCGTCGCTTTGCAAGCCCGTTATTTGTGGCTGGACGATATTATCGGAGATCCGTTGAGTTTAGCAACTGGCATCAATGGGCGCTTTACGAATACGGCAAGTTTACACGATGTGAGTTGTCCATCTCATGCGAACTTTGATTTCGAGCTCAACTTTTCGCTTGGCAAGGAGTGGGATCTATCCGATTGTTGGGCATGGCGGTTATGGGGTTTTGGCTCTGTAGGGCATGCGAATAAGGGCTCTCCTTGGGTAAGGGCGATTGTGGCTGTTGAGACAAATTACGACGATCGGCACAAATTTGCCTTCACCGCGGAAGGAAGTAATGGGTATGGGCGGCATATCACTGTACACACGGATCACTTTAATGGGTACGCGAAAATCCGGCAAAAATCGATTGATTTAGGGATTCGCTATGGCTATCGAGCGGGGGTTTGGGGAACTTTGCGTTTCGAGTACATGCGGCGGGTTCTTTCAAAATCGTGTCCGCAAAATGTGAACGCCTTTTTGTTTAGCTACTTGCTTCCTTTTTCGCTGTAATACCAGTCGCAATAAATATGAAGTTATTTATTGCGACTGGTATAAAAAAGAGCTGTTGCAATGGCGTACTCTTTCGAGTGGCTAATCGATAAAAGGATGTTAGGGGAATCAAATTGCGTTTGTGCGCGAGATGATAAAGTGACGATGGGCCGTCCATGGGGATCCGGCAAAATCTCTATGTCTAGCCAAGAGAGCGCTTCTCCAATCCCCGTGCCAAGAGCTTTTGCGATTGCCTCTTTGGCTGCAAAACGCCCTGCAAAATGGGGGGCTGTATCTTTGTAGCGCAAACAGTATTCTTGCTCTCGAGGCGTAAATAGCTTATCTAAAAAGTGCTGGCCGTGTCGCTCAATGCTTTGGTGAATCCGTGCGATTTCTACGATATCGTTGCCAAGCCCTTGTGGGTTATTGCCCTTCATCATTATACAGATGACCTCTTTCCTCTTCATCTGGAGCATTGCAAAAGATCATGCGCCCTGAGGAGGTGTGTTTTACGGAGAGAACTTGAGCTTCGATCACCTCGCCGATATAGGCCCCTCCGCCGTTAACTACGACCATGGTTCCATCATCGAGGTAGCCGACGCCTTGGCGCGGCTCTTTCCCAAATCGCTGGATTTTTACTTTGATGCGCTCGCCCGATTGGGTCACTGGTTTCAAAGCGTTAGAGAGTAGATGCATGTTGATGAAGCGAATCCCTTCAATGGGGGTTGTTTGAGATCGAGTAATATCTGCGGTAAGGATATTGGCATCGAGTAAGTGAGCTAGGCGAATTTGCTTTGCCAGTAGGTCTTTGATATCGGGAAAATCTGTATCATTATAACGCAACTGCAGCTCTGGATAAGTTTCCAGTTTTTTAATCATGTCCAGTGAGCGTTTGGCTTTAGAGCGGATCGTTTCGTCTGAGTGCTCTGCCAAAAGATACAATTCTTTCACTAAAAAGCGTGGCAAAACGAGTTGGTGGTCGATGATTCCAGAGGATGCAAGATCGAGAATGCGAGGGTCGGAAAGGGCAAAAGAGTCGGCGAGCAGATCTTTTCTTTTTTGCATCACGGAGGTCAATCGAACAAAAGGAATGCTAATGGATAGTTCGTCAGAAGAGCGAATCGTGATTAAAGTCCCAAGATAGATGC
>JAKAFF010000087.1 GCA_021818045.1 bacterium | reverse complement strand
ACCTGGCTCCAATTGACGCAAAAAACGACCCAATCGCTGCACGACCCAGACTTGCTGGTGCGGCACGATCCTTAAGCCCCGCAATAGAATCGCAAAAAATAGCCCCAAGCTAAGAAATACCAAAAGCATAAGGAAATAGTGTTAACAAATAAATTCTTTTTGGGAAAGAGCTCATGAGCTCAGACGTTGCTTTTTGTAGCATCGGAGTGGGGTTTGAAAAGTCGATTAAGAGCCACTTTCCCCCCTCTTCTAATAACTCATCGCGATATGTGCCAAAGCTCCAAACTCTTGCAAAAGGGCGCTGCAATAGATCTGCGATTGCACGTCCTAGTGCAATGGAGTTGGGGTCCGGCATGGGGATGATCACATCGGGCATCGGCCACTCTAATTGGATCCACTGCACAACGCAAAAAGCGGCGAGTCCTTCGATGTAATCGAGCGTAAAATGATGAACCAGATCGCAAGAGGCAAATACTGTAGCCCGCACCGCTGGCAAAATGGGTTGTCTTCTGCATTGCTGACATAGCATGCCTTTTTGATCTAGCTCCTCAAAACAGTTGCGACATCGAAACAAAGGATCGGGTAGTAGATGCAATTGCCAGCACTCAGGACAAAGAAAGCGCGTCTCGCTGTCCTCTTTACACAGCAGACATAGCGGCGGGAAGATCCAATCAAGCCATGTTCGTAAAAGGGAGCTAGTACGAGGACTGTACAAGGCCAAAAAAGCGCCGCCTTTGCAAATGAAACTGCGGATCGCTCAGTTGTCCATCGATAGAGATCAAAAAGGACTCTGTAATCTTGAGCAAAACAAATTGCTTCATTTTGACAAAAATTTGTAAATTTCCATCTAAATCCATCGTGGGAGGCGGATCCATTTCTAAAAAAAATTCAGAGCGCTGTCCTTCGCTGAATGCATGAGCAAGTTCGGTCAGCGTAAAGCGCCCCTCTTTTAATTGAAAGCTTAAGTCCCCGCAAACGGGGATGAGTAGCTCTAAATCTAGCCCTACGATGCGACTTAACATATTCACTGGATAGTCAAATACTGTCTCGCCTCTTTTATAAGAGTTGATAAAGTGCAAATGCCCCGTTGCTGTATAAGTATTGCCCTCATCGAGCAGCCCTTGAAAGTCTTTTAATACGAGCTCTCTTACAACCAAAGGACTGATGGGGCCCACCTCTTCCCCGGGTTTTTGGAGCAGGCTTGGGCGCACATCGAATAAAGTGAGCTGCGGAATCGAGATAGTCCACGGGCCATTTTCTCGACTTGCTATCAAAAGCTCCTCGATTTTCATGGATCCTGCTGTGTCACTGATTTTGAGATCATAAATGCGGACGCGATCGGGATCTATGTCGAGTTGAGCCAAAAGAGTGCGAAATTGGCAACCGAATAACTCGTGCTGCTTGCCTGCTAAAATGCCGCGAAAATGGGGCAAGCCGCCTTCAATGATGAGTCGCCCTTTAAGTTCGTAGCCGCCGCCCATCTTAATTTCTTGAAACACTTCGCCAATATCTGCAGGGATCCAATTAGATAGCTGCGCAAAATGGATGCGGGCGCTGCCAATCAGGTGATTGGGACTTTCTGCATGAAAAGAGGCTTCAATGCCTCCAAAAGATCCTTCGCACGACTGAATATATAATGCGCGATCATATGTCCAATCGATCGCCAGTGGATGGTTCTGTTCGCCTAAAATGAGCCTGCCTTGCACAATGTCGCCCACATCAAAACGCAGGCGACACAGCTCGCCCTTATGGCGAAACGTCGCTTTGCAAGAGCGATTTCCCCAAAACAGATGCAAATCGGCCACAACACGCGCAGCCCCTGCACAAGGGATCAACCCCTCAGGCATTGTACACACAAACGTCGACAAATCAGAAGCGATCTCTAAATCGGCAACCACATCAAGTCCATTTTCAGGATCTAGGAATGACAAAAACGGATGGGTTAACCATATGGCTGGCAAATGCATTTGAGCGTGATGAAACGTCCATCGAGACATCAACGCATCGCATGTAAGTAGGTCCACCTGTCCACTCAAAGCGCCTTGGACATCGATGCCCCGTACCTTCACACCATGCAAAGAAGAGTAGTCCACATGCAAAGGGCCCCGATTTTCCAAATCATGCCCCTCTATTTGCAGTTGCGATACCAAACAATCAAAATGCGCCTCTAACGTATCTAGATATGAGATCTCCCCTCGCCCCTCCACAATGCCCTTCGCACCGTAGGATGGCAGCTGAGAAAGATCGAGACGAATCTTGGGCAAAAGAAAGGTTCCTTGCAAAGTGGGACTCACTTTTCCATCGAATTCGATCTGCACTCCCGTTTTCCAGCTCGCCTGTCCCAAGAGCTGTCCCCCTTTTCGCACTGTTGCACGGGCCCTGAAATCGGAAATGATCTCGACATCCCACTCCTCCCCTTTTTGTTGAGCGACAAACTGCATCTGCTCGCAGGCCCACTGTATCGTAGAGTGCTCTTTTTGGTAGTGCATCTGGATCTCGCTATCTGAAACCCAAGGCCACTTTTGCACATTCACTCCCCACTCACCCAAAAATGGCGCTGCTGCCAAAAGAAAGGAGTGGGGCAATTTGAAGCTGACATCGATTTCGCCAAATGGCGATGGAGTGAAGTGAAGAGGCGCTCCCAAGAGATGACTTTTGGAATCAAATCGCATCTTTTGACCATCGTATTGTCCCATCACTCGCACGAGATCCCAAGTAGGCCGGGTCAATCGAAAATCAAATTGCCAACAAGAGCCCCTTTTACTCAAATTAGGACATCGAAAGGGAATTTCTTGGTGCAAGACTTGCATAGCTCCTTCCACATCGAAAGAAAAATCGAGATTGGAATCCACCCATCCTTTGGCTTGAAAAGAGCCATCGCTAAAGCGCCCTTCGCGCACTTGGATGGGAAATTTTTCTCCATCCCACCCTCCGTGTAAAACGCAGCTCCCCATATGCGCTTTAGCTTGTGCATTCCAATCGGTCCAACTCCCAAAGCCCTGCAACTCGAACTGATCTGCTACAATCTGCAGCTTCCCTTCTAAATGCGATAAATAGCCGACAGCGCTTTTGCACGAAAACGGCTGCTGACCTCGAAAGCAAGAAAGGTTTGCAACTTCAAATTGGGCGCTCCATGCATCTGGTGTAAAA
Organism: bacterium; assembly: GCA_021818045.1. Lineage (GTDB taxonomy): Bacteria > Chlamydiota > Chlamydiia > Chlamydiales > SM23-39 > REEB52. The sequence continues at coordinate 3,141 of JAKAFF010000087.1, read as the reverse complement.
GAAAACTCTCCATCCAATGTACCTTGCACAATCTTCCAATCTGCAAGCATCGGGAAAAAAGGGATTGCACATGTCTGTAATAAAGTGGCTTCTGCAGCTTGCAGATGGCCACACTTCATTTTCCAATCTGACTCCTTCGAAATTGCGCACCAACTCGAGCCAAAATGCATCTCAGATTCAAGCCAACCGCTCACAAAAGAACTTTTTCCTTGTATGAGAAGAGGAAATTGGACTGCCTGAGCATACCCTAACCCCTTGAAATCCCACTTAGCACCGACATCTGCATTATAGCTCAAAGCGCCATCTAGATTTTCTATGGAACCCAAAGGAAATAGCATCTCCAAATGATCCGCCTTGAGATGCGCCGATAGCAATTTGTAATCGCTCCCCACCTGTACATGACCAGACAACTCCCCATCGACAATCTCTCCTGTCGGAAGAAATGCGCTCAACCACTTAGCCCGAAAGTGCTCCAAGTCTGCTTCAATTTTGCCATCTATAAACAGTAAACAAGCACTCGCATCCTTCCAATCCACAATCAACCGGTTATCTGCAAAAGCAAAATGAGCCAGCCCCTCCCATTCCAATGTCCCCTCTTCTACACTTAAAGAAAAGTCCCACCAACCGCCCTCTTTAACACTGGGCATCGCCGCATTTTTTAAAATGCAAACATGAGGTTGACAGAGCTTGATATGTCCTCCCATCTTGTGAGGCCATGAGCTCCAGTCTAAAGAAATAAAGGCGCGCTTCACATGCACATCGAAATGCGAATCAAACAACATCAGATCGGAAAACGTCAGCTGCCCCTCTTCCCAAGCAATGTTTTTATAGGCCATCTCGCATTGAAAGCGAGACTGCAGGATAAGACGAATGACTCCCCCTATTAAGGGCTTGTAAAACACCAGGCCGGCACATAAAAAAAGCAGAAGAAAGAACAGATTTTTTTTCACAATCGCATTGTAATGAAATCAGACAATTCTTGAATAGAGCGCTCAAAATATACTGAATAAAGTTGCAGAATCGGGAAAAATATTTTTTACCACCCGTAAACAAGGTTCGGCATACATTTGAGTACAAAACAACAAACACACATGTTATAATATTAGATACAAACAAATTCTTATCATAAGAAATTATGTCATCAAAATTATTTGACATATATAGAACCTCCTCCACATATTGCACCTCAGCACGTTGATCTCTTACTGACGCTTATCGCTCTGTGCAACATACAGCACAGCAACAGTGGCAGAGGGTTCACGAACAAAGCACAGCCGCCTTGCAAAGTGGACAAAATCAAATCTCTCATGTTTATGGAATCGGCCAGTCACAAGTGCGGCATGTCAACCAGCAACTACAGCAATACACAAGCACTCTTAGACAGAAGCTGCCCACCCAAAAGACGGTGCTAAAAACACTTTTGATTGCGTTGCCTACATTAGCACTCATTGGAGCTGCTGTCTACATGCATCGTGTACCAGAGACATTAGCTAACCAGCCTCCCATATTACGACCAGAATTTCCTTCCGAGCAGACACAACCTCCTCAAGACAGCACTCCATCACCATTACCCACCAATCCTACACCACCTCTCGACTACGTCAACAAAACCACATTCGATCGGGTGCATGACCGCATCGCTGATCATATCAATTACCTAGCACGCAGTTTGAATACCAACACATTCCAACTATCCAAAGAGACCAAAACAACCAAAGCACTCGTTCTATGCTCTTTCATTACACACATCGTAATGGGATACTTCTTGTTCCGGCAGATGTCTGCGCTAGCGTACTTATCCCAAAGGCTCGTAAGGGTCGCACAGCCCAGAAGGGAGGAGGCATTTCGCCCTGCATCATCCGAGGATTGGGCGGCAATCAACCAGTGGGTCCACGAAAGAGAGGCCGCCGCCGAGCACAAAGAAGACTAGTTTGGCACAAGTGGGCGGCGAATTTGGAAGAGCCACCCGTCGCTTTGCGCCTTCTCGTTGATTTTTGACGGCGTTTCGCGAAGCGCTTCGTTGACAGCCACAATGGTCCCGCTCATCGGGGCGTAGACATCTGTTGCCGCCTTCGTCGATTCTAGCACACAAATCTCTTGGCCCTTTTGCACTTCTTGCCCAATTTTAGGAAGCTCGACGTATACAATTTCGCCGAGCTCCTTTTGAGCGTGGTCGGTGATTCCCACAGTGCCGATCTCGCCTTGTAGATCCAGCCACTCGTGCGTTTCTGTAAACTCCACGAAGGCCTACTCCCCGTCTTTCAGTAGCTTGAGGGTGCCCCAGGTCGCTGGGTGCTGCTCGATCGCATACTCTTCCGACGATACCGCAAAATGCTGCGCAGGCGCGTTGTATCGGTTGATTCGATAGGTAAAACCGATGCGAGAAAAACTCAACGGATCGTATCCGTGCAAGCAGTGGGTAGGAATCTCAATGGATAGCCGGTAAGATCCCTCATCGATATCAGAGACCACTTGCAAATCTTCGGGGTGGCAAAGCCGATGCGTGTCTTCATTGCGAAACCGGGTCACTTCTCTACCATAGAAATGGTTCGTCTCGACGGGAAAAAAGACAAAATGATGACAAAATTCTTATCGGAGGTAGTTTCAGTAGCTACAGCGGTATTAGCCGTAGCGGAATAGCCCGCTTAAATAGTGATGGCTCGCTAGATACTACTTTTAATCCAGGTACGGGTGTTACAGGTTATATAGAGGCAATTGCCATGCAAAGTGACGGCAAAATCATTATCAACAGAATTGCGGCGGATGATGAGGCAGAGGCGATTATGCAAGTTTTTGACAAATCTCTGAAGTTAAATAAATCGGTAACTTTTTGACTCCCGAAGTCGAATATGAGCGTCGGTTCCCGGCCCCCCGTTTCAATGGGGAAGACCCTTTCGCTGAAGAGAAACGCGATGCAGAAAAGGAACAGGAAAATCCATGATTTATTTATCGAAATCCGGCTCATTGGCATCTCCTTTTAAACCAAATTCCTGTCGGACACGCCGGTAGTTTTTAGGCGAATCCGACTCCCCCTATAAAAAACTGTCAGGCCCCCTTTATGGGACCTGTCAGCTTTTCACCCGAAATCTCGCCTGCGCGAAGGGTTTTTCCCGCCTATTCCGATTGCGCTTTCTCCCGGAA
>JAKAFF010000086.1 GCA_021818045.1 bacterium | reverse complement strand
CAAGTATACATACTATTTTCATGACGGGAGTTTGTTTAATATTTTAAAGCTGAAAAATGAGATCACATTTCAAATGTCTAGTGCTGAGGTGGATTTCTCCGAGATAGAAAAAGGTTTAGCCCTTTCTAAGGATCATAGAATTCGAGGAATTCTCCACTTAAATAATATTCAAAATGTTCACTTAACTGGTGAATATAGGTTAGAAAATCTGTTTGATGTATTTAATCTTGGCACAATTTTGGATTTTGAGATCAAAAACAAAACTATTGAGTTAGGGATTTTATGGGAAAATTATCCGCCTAAGCTTCATACAAATGAATTCACAACAATTGTAATACAAGCAGATCGCGTCTGGTGGGAGAATATTCCTGACTTGAAACCTCCATTCGAATGTTTTGGTGCAGAGGGCTCGTAAAACTACTTTAGAAAGAGGGAGATGGGTGATGCCGAAACAACCTGAAGAATCGGTTTCTGCCCGCGTCGGCTTCCCATCGCTTTCAAGCCCGCCTGCATCAGAGGGTGTCTACAAAGTGAGGCGCCTCCTTAGCGAATTCCCGATTCTGCAGGTTGTTTCGGTATACATTTTGAATGAGTCCCGATTTTTTAGCCAGGAAGAGAGCCTGGATTCTCTTGCACCACTTGGATAATGGTAGACAACTATTCCCTCCTGCTCTATGGGAAAGGAATGCGGGACTTGCAAATTGAAGTAGCAACCATTATTTTGGCCGGGGGCCAAGGGACGCGGCTGCACCCATTGACGATTCATCACGCCAAACCGGCAGTGGCTTACGGGGGGCGCTACCGCCTCATCGACATCCCTATTTCCAACTCGATCAACTCCGATTTTAGACAAATTTTTGTCATCGCCCAATATCTATCGGGAGAATTGCAGCATCACATCCAACAAACCTATCATTTCGACTACTATCATCCAGGCTCCATCGATGTACTCACACCCCAGATGAACGAAAAGGGGGAAAAAGAGTGGTTTCATGGAACTGCAGATGCTGTGCGCAAAAATTTATCCACCATCCTCAAATCCTCTGCTGATTATTTCCTCATCTTATCTGGGGATCAGCTCTATAATATAAACTTTCAACACATGCTCTCGTTTGCCCAATCTAGCAATGCGGATCTCACAATTGCCGCCATTCCCGTATTAGAAAAAGATGCACGCCGCATGGGGCTATTGAAAATCGCGCCGGACTATAGCGTGGTAGACTTTGTGGAAAAATCAAAAGAAAACATAGATAAATTCCAACTCGATGCCCAATTTTTTCATCAACTGCACATCAAACCCTCTCGAGAGTCTTCCTATCTCGCTTCAATGGGCATTTATGTATTCAAAAGAGAGGCCCTCATCAACTTACTCAACAACGACAAAAGAGAAGATTTTGGCTATCACCTCATCACAACAGCTGTCACCAAAAACAAAACTGCGGCGTTTGTATATTGCGGTTATTGGGAAGACATTGGAACCATTGCCTCTTACTATGAAGCAAATCTAGTGCTCGCGCGTTCCAATGAAGGCCTCGACACCTATGACGAGAAAAATCCGATCTATACCCGCCCGACCTTTTTGCCAGGTCCTAAAATTAAACAGACCAAAATCACGCAATCGATCATTTGCGAAGGGTGTATTATTGAAGCAGAAGAGATCTCAAATAGCGTAATTGGCCTGCGCTCCCATATTAAACACGGCTCCATCATCCGAGACACCGTCATGCTGGGCAACCATTTCTACATGCCCCCACTGCAAGACAACAAACCGCTAGAACAAGACTATTGGATTGGAGAAAATTGCCTCATTGAGAAGGCAATCATCGATGAACACGTCCAAATTGGGCATAACGTAAAACTCATCAACAAACAAAAACATACCCATTTCGATGGAGAGGGAATCTTTGTACGAGATGGGATTATCGTGATTCCTTCCGGAACAAAACTTCCCAACAACTTTGAGTTTTAGTACCCTAATCTCATGCGCATTTGGGCCATTGGCGATCTACACCTAAGTTTTGGCGTCCAAAATAAGAGCATGGACATTTTTGGGCCCGCTTGGGAAAAGCACGCAGAGAAGATTGCGACAAATTGGAAAAGCCTCATTCGCGCCGAAGATCTAGTCCTCATCCCCGGGGACCTTTCTTGGGCCCTGAAGCTCGAAGAGGCAATCCCAGATCTACAATGGGTGCACGAGCTGCCTGGCACAAAAGTATTGATCAAAGGCAATCACGACTTTTGGTGGGGCTCTTTAAATAAACTCGCTCCCGTATTGCCCCCATCCATCCACCTGATCCAAAATAACGTTTTCAACTGGAAAGACGTATCCATCGGCGGTGCGCGATTATGGGATACCCCCGAGTATTCCTTCTCCTCTTTGGTTGAATACCGAGAAAACGCGTCCGCAAAAAAGAAAGATCCAGAAGAGCTCGTACAACAAGAATTATCGGAAAAACTGTTCAATAAAGAGCTAGAGCGGCTGAAACTAAGCCTTGGACTGCTCAATCCACAAGCCTCGCTACGCCTTGCGATGACTCACTACCCTCCAATCGGCGCTGATCTCCAACCTTCGAGGGCCGCCCAAATTCTAGAGCAGCACGGCATTACCGTATGTGTCTTTGGGCATTTGCACAACCTAAAAGCAAATTTAGATATTTTTGGCACAGCGCGAGGTGTAAAATATGTACTTGCTGCCTGCGACTATATCCATTTCCAACCCATCGCAATTATTTAGTAAATTGTCTATACTCACTCCCCAAGCATGAAAAAAAGATCGTTTGTTTTACTTGAGATCTTGATCGCACTATCTCTTGTTATTCTGTGCATCGTCCCATTAGTAAAACAGCCATTGCAATTATACAAAAACCAAATGCACCACCTTGAGAAAATGGAGCTGGAGCGCTTGGCGAATTGGACATTTGTCGAAATTAAAGAGGCTCTTTATCAAAATGCGATTGCTTGGGACGATTTACCAGCCAAAAACATCACCACTGAACCCTTTCCTCTCCCTGCCGCCACCATCGAGCTACCCGGCTGCAAGCCAAAGACCGTGAAGAGAAGTTTCTTTTTGAAGGGAAGGGGAGAAGGGCCTGGCAGCGGAAATAGTCAGATCCGTCAATTAGGCGTCTACATCACCTTAAACGAAAACCGCTATGAGTTTCGCACGCCCGCACAACGATGATCTCTTGTGGAATAAAAATTTGACACTAGGCATATACGTGAGTAATCAACCCCTGAAGTGCCCATGTCTCACCAAGAAGTGCATCAACCCCATGTCGCGGCGACCGCCCAAGTCAAAGAGTTTACTCCACGCTCTGTAGTGCTGGGAATGGTCTTCGGATTTTTCTTTGCAGTCGCCAATGCCTACCTCGCCTTAAAAATAGGAACCACGGTGTCTGCATCGATTCCTGCAGCGATCATGTCCATGGGCATTTTAAGATTGTTTTTTCGCAATGCGACCATCTTGGAAAACAATATTGTCCAAACGATTGCGACCGTGGGAGAGGGGCTTGCAGCGGGAGTGATTTTCACCATTCCAGCCCTGATTTTGCTAGGAGACACCCCATCGATTGGCCGCATCTTTCTGCTCTCTTCTTTAGGGGGCATATTGGGCATTTTGTTCATGATTCCCATGCGCAGATATATCATCGTCCACGAGCATAGAAAGCTTCCTTTCCCAGAAGGGACTGCTTGTGCTGAAATTCTCAAAGCGGGCGAACGAGGAACAAGAGGCGCTGCGACCTTAGCTGTATGGGGCGTCATAGCGGCTGCCATTTACAAGATCGGATCCAATGCACTCTTTCTTTGGAAAGAAGCCCCTGCTTGGGTCTTTGGATTTTTGAAAAATTCGGTCTTTACAATCGATGCAACCCCGTCACTTTTAGGAGTTGGCTACATCATTGGTCCCCGCATCGCAGGCTACATGTTTGCAGGCGGCGCACTCGCTTGGTGGGCCATCATCCCCTTGATCATGAACTTTGGCCTTGGCATGCAGCCCATTTATCCAGCACACACGCCCATCTCCCAGATGAGCGCTGATGATATTTGGGACAATTATGTGCGCTATGTAGGTGTCGGCTGTCTCGCGGTAGGCGGTATTTTCAGCTTAATTCGCATCATTCCTCTACTCATCAAAACACTGCACGTTAGTGTCACTGAACTCTTTGGAGGATTCAAAGAGCGTGCCCACCTACCTCGCACAGAAAAAGACATTTCGATGCGTTGGCTTGTAATTGGGTCTTTGGCCATTATTTTATTTCTTTGGGGCCTTCCCACTCTACCTATGAATTTGCTGACCATCGTATTATTGGTGATTTTAAGCTTCTTTTTTGTCGCCGTAACCTCTTTAACCGTGGGGCTTGTCGGCTCTACTTCTAATCCTGTATCGGGAATGACCATTACAACTCTACTCATCACTTGTATTATCTTTGTGTTGTTGGGATGGACGGAGCGCCTTTATTTGATTTCCGCCATGACGATGGGGTGCGTGGCATGCTGCGCGATTACGATGGCAGGCACCACCGCCCAAGATCTGAAAGCGGGCTATCTTTTAGGGGCTACCCCCCGCTTACAGCAAATCGGTGAGATCGTTGGAGTATTAATCCCTTCGCTTGCTCTAGGATACACCGTCTACATCCTCAATCAAGCCTATGGCATCGGCTCTTCCATCATGCCAGCTCCACAAGCGACCTTGATGGCCACCATCGTCGAGGGGGTGATCCACGGAGGGCTGCCCTACTCTTTAGTAGGAGCCGGCGCCGTCCTTGGCATCGTCATGATCATCTTGGGGATTCCCGTACTCCCGTTTGCCTTAGGAGTCTATTTGCCACTTTCCCTATCAACTGCTACTATGTTAGGCGCCCTTGTGAGAGCTTATGTTAACCGCAAACACGCAGAGCACATTACCGTCCAGGAAAGGGGGATCCTCCTCTCCTCAGGACTTATCGGCGGCGACGCATGCATAGGAATCGCGATTGCCCTAGCAGCGCTTTGGAACATCATTCCGGCCGACGCCCCCGCCAAACTGCCCGACTGGGTCAGTTTGACCGCTTTCGTGCTGCTTGCATGCGGACTTGGCTTTTTAACGCTCCGAAAAAAAGAGCACTGATCCTCTATGAAATCCTCATTGCTCTGAGCCTCACTGCGATTTTGCTCACCTTTCTCTTTTCCTTTTTTGTCGAAAGCGCAAAAATCGAACAAAAACTTGATGCCGCCCGTATGACCGTTATTGATCGAGCCCATTTACAAACTCGCCTCCAAACCATCCTCAGCTCGGTCTGTTATGACTTACCCCGTGTGCCCCTCTACACGCAAGATGTAGCGAAAGAAACGCAAAGCAGCCTCATTGCTGTCTTCGACAATGGTATCGACCCCGAGCCTGCCTATAGTGGCGCCATTTTAGGGCGCATTTTTTTAGACGAAAATCACAATTTTAGTTTAGCCACCTGGCCTTTAGAGCAAGTCCGACCATGGCGCAAAGAGATCCTCCTGTCTGGAGTCGAGCAATTTCAATTTGAATTCCTAGGACCTAATGACGCGGCCTATAAAGAAAAAATACGCCCCATCAACGGACAGCTGGCATGGTGGTCCCATTGGCCAAGCGAGCGCAAACAAATCCCATCCATGATCCGATTAACCATCGTCCAAAAAACGGGTTCTTTACACTTCGCATTTATTTTACCTGCTCCCTCCGAAATCATCACTTATGTATCGGCGAGGGGAAAGTGAATATTTTAGGCCTGATTTTTTCCTTAATGCTGATCCTCTCTCTTGGGTTTTACGCATGCTTAGAAAAAGGGCGCCTCTCTACACGACTGAGCAAAACTTATCTAAGCCATGAAAAAGCGCACCGGGATATCCTCAATACCTATCAAAGTGAAGTATACAAGCGCCTATGGCGCAAAAGCGGCTCACACGCATTGCAAGAAAACAACCCAGCCCAAGAGATCTCCTCGCCTCCCACAACAAAGCCCCAACCACCCATCAATCGACAATGTGCTAAAATCAATCTCTATCCACTCGTTCAAGAAGGAAGAGAAAATCACCCGATTCTCTACGAGCTTGCAGCAAGAGCCTTGCGCACATTTTATGCGCCGCTTGCAAAAAAGCAAGCGCGCTTCGAATATCTTTTGCTCGACGAATTATTAGCAACTGCCCGGCAATTTCCGCCGGATCGGACATTCGCCTTTGAAAAACTCGAGCTCCCTCACCACCAGCGCCTGTACTACAAAATGCTCAAAGGCACCAAACAATGGAACATAACCACTCATCTTGGATTGCCCCCCTTGCTAGACTATTTTAAAATCGCGCATGAAAAAGACCG
>JAKAFF010000085.1 GCA_021818045.1 bacterium | reverse complement strand
CTTCCACCATTGACCCACAGACAGATACCCAGTCCCAAAAAGGACAGGAGCCGGTCCCGATCCATAATGAGTAAGCCCGCCAAATAAGCTACTAAAAAAGGCCAAGGTAAGCGCTGCGAGTTTAGGAGGAGTCCCTAGAGCAATGGATACGATGAGCAAAGGCGCATACATAGCGCCTAAATGGGCTAAGTTGCTAGCAAAGAAGTAGTGAGTGTAAAAATAGACGATCGCCACAATGCCAAATCCAACAAGCCATGGAAAATGGGAAACATGCGCTACTACCCATTGACTAAACCACGATGTGATCCCAAATTGGTTTAAAAAACCGGCCAACGTCACTAAAGTTGCAAACCAAATAAACGTGTCCCACGCCGCAGTTTCTTCCAAAATGTCTTTCCATTTGATGACTCCGGAAGAGAGCAAAATCGCAAGACCGATAAGGGCTGCAACAGTTGGTTTTAATCCAATATACCCGCCTAAAACCCAAAGAATTAAAAGCAAAATAAAGGTGCCAAACATCACCCATTCGCCCCTTTTCATAGCCCCCATGTGCTTGAGCCTCTCTAACGCCATCTCTTTGGCATGTGGGGTTTGACGAATGGTGGGCGGCATGACTTTAAAAATCAACCAAGGCGTTGCAATCAAACTCACAATGCCAGGGATAAAAGCGGCAAGCGCCCAACTGGCCCAACTTAACTCAATGCCTTGTCCTCGAGCGATTTCTGCAATCAGCGGATTGCCTGCCATAGCTGTTAAAAACATCGCACTTGTGATGGCCGATCCTTGAAATGCCGATTGAGCTAAAAAGCCCCCCATTTTAGGATCGTGGGAATTGCCTGTAAACACTTCCGCTAATGCCTTAACGATCGGATAAACAATCCCTCCAACTCTTGCTGTGAGACTTGGAATGGCTGGAGCCAAAATCAGATCTGTCGCGACTAACCCATATCCGAGACCTAGACTATTTTTGCCAAGAAGGCTCATGACTTTATAAGCCACGCGGTTGCCAAGACCTGTCAGAATAAATCCCCGAGCGATGAAAAATGCGATCACAACGAGCCACACTACTTCGTTGCTAAAACCGCTGAATGCTTGAGAAAAGGACAAAACGCCCGTTACAACCGCAATAGTGAGTGCAAAAATCGAGATGACACCCATTGGAAACGGGCGCAGTATAATACACATCATCGTCGATATAAAAAGGGCGAAAAGATGCCATCCTTGAGCAGAGACCCCTGACGGTTCAGGAGACACCCAGATCAGAAGACCGAGTAAAATGGCCGCTAGAAGCTGTTTCCACTTTTTCATGAAAATATTTTATATCGCACCCAAGCGGTCTTTTCAACTCTTTTCCTTTTTCCGAGTAATAAAAAAGGGTGCCAAAGAGGGCGATTGTCGCTGCAACATAGATGCGCCAGCGACCGATTGGATAGTGAGTCACAACAACGTGTTCGTCGCGATCCCAAGTGGTGATTTGCATCATGCGCAACCGATTATAAGCCGTCAACATGCAAAAAACGTTCACGCCCACAATCCCCATTCCAAGTCCTCGAAACCACACAGAAAAACTACGCCGTAACGCGCAGATCCATTCGAGTTTGCCTCTTTTACCAGCTTTTAGTCGCGTCTTGAGAAAAAATTTACCTGGAGTTGTGCCCCACAACGATAAAAGCAGCGCCTCTACAGGGATCCAGACAAAAAATTCAAAGGGGATAAAATATTCGTAGTGCCCTAAAGGCAGCTCTCCATGCAGCCACTTGCGAGAGAGCAAAAGAACCAAAAAGAATAATGAGTAATCGACATATCTTGCTAAAAACCGGATCCATGGATTGACGTGAGTAATATTTTCGCGCGGCTGCCGCTCCCGCTGCTCCACAATGATTTCCGATGGCTCAATTACTTTGTCCGTCATAAATTAATAGTTTACGCGATTTGGCCTGCTGCGCGCAATAGCCGATTCATAAGAGCGGCATTGCTCTGGACTGCAGCATCGCAAAAAATATCTATCCTTTCCCATCCCAAACGATCAGCTTTGCGCAGTTGCGCATACAGCGTTTTTGCTGTGGGAATGATATATGGGTCTTTAAGCTGAGAGCGATCATATACCAAGCGCACCGAAGCTTTGGGTGCATAGTGACGGTATTTCATGCCAGGAGACTGGATAGGGGTCGAAGAATTCGCTAAATCTACGCGGCAGCTAAGAGTCTCTTCCAAAGCTTCACGACAGATACTTCCTGGGCGCAGCAATAGAGGCTTTTCAGAACAAAGGCTTAACACGGTAGACTCTATCCCCACCTCGCACTCCCCTCCATCAATGACAAAAGGCACTAATCCATCCAAATCTTCTAAAACATCTTGTATAGAAGTGGGAGAGGGACGGCCAGAGAGATTTGCCGAGGGCGCTACAAGAGGCTGGCCCACCTCTTGGATAAGCCTTCTTGCAACAGGATGTTTCGGCATCCGAATCGCAATGGTTGCAAGCCCTGCCGACACCGCATCCGGCACTCGCGAAGATCGTCTTACCACCAAAGTCAATGGACCTGGCCAAAATGCTTCGGCCAAACGATAAAACAAGGGCGGCAAATCTTCTGACAAAGCCAGAGCCCCTTTTAGATCGGAAACATGGGCAATCAGAGGGTTGTCGGAGGGGCGCCCCTTGATCTTGTAAATCAATTGCACCGCATCTTCTAGAAAAATAGGCGCTCCAAGACCGTAAACCGTTTCTGTTGGGAAAACGATAGGATGCCCTGCGCGTAGACGCTCTACGGCAAAGACGAGCTCTTCTGGTTTTAGTACTTGTGTATACACGGGCACTAGAGACTATAGAACTTCCGAATTCTTTGCAATTTCTTTATACCGAAACAACCTGAAGAATCGGCAATCAACTCAAATCCATTTGTGTATAATTGTAGGATCGGCTAAATCTTTTACTATGTCAGTAGATCCATCGCCTTCAGAATCTGCCTCTTTGAGATCGAAAACTTTTCTCAAAAGCAGTCACCGCACGCTTCCCGAACAGCTAGTGGGATTGGGGATTTGGCTTTCTATTTGCTTGGGACTTTTATGGTTGGGGCGTCTTTCGACCCCATTTTACCAAGCATTCCCTCAACCTATATATCAAGGGCTCAGCTCCTTGTACAGTCTTTCTCTAGGACTTGGCATGTGGCTGATATGGAGAGCCAACTCTTTGACAGTATTGCGATTAGAGTTAACTGTTTTTTTAGGTCAGCTCCTTTTTCAAGCTTTTTGGAGCGCAAGCTTTTTTGGCTTGCATCAGATGCTTTTGAGCCTTGTATCGCTACTATTGCTCTGGAGCACGCACATCTTAGCTTGCCTTTTATTTTGGAAGAGGGAAAAGCTCGCTGGAGCTTTACTTGTTTTCCCAGCCTTTTGGATATTGTATTTAGTCGGTCTAAACATGATTATTTGTATATCAACCCCATAGGAGAGTTGCCGTGCTCACAAAATCGTCTAGTTGGTCTGTTTTAATTTACGGGTGTCTGATTGCGGGGTTGGGCTATCTGGGCTATCAACAAGCAGGCAGTCTCATGTCTCTTTATTCTGGGGTTGGCTCTGGGGTGGTTTTAATCATTTGCGCTCTTTTTATGTTCGCAAAGATTCGCGTAGGGTCCTACATTGCACTCACAATGACGACTCTTTTAACGATCCTTTTTTCAGTCCGCTACAGCTTAACCAAAAGCAGCATTCCCGGCAGTTTGGCGGTTTTTAGCGCAGCCATGTTAGTGTTTTTGCTTGCGAAAACTACAAAGTGGAAAAAATAGAAATCATTATTTGTCACACATGAGACAGTGGGATAATCGCCACCTTCCCTATCGATTGGAGAACCTCTTGCACGGATGAAAAGTAGTGGTATAGTTGTGAATCTTTTAGGTTTGGATCATCGTGATATAACAGCCATCCGCGACTCGTTTGTAAAAGAAGAATGTCGACAATTTTCTTGTCGGATTCAACCACAGTCAATAGGTAGGGCCTAACCGATAGCTGGTTTTCTTCTGCAAAATGAAAGGATATAGCTTGAGCCAAAGGATCTGCTTCCCTGAGTAGATAAGTTCCGACGGGGCGCTTGGATAACATTTTCTCCGCATCAATGCGGCTGATGGATCCCATCCACCCAGCAGCTCCTTCAATGAGTTCTTGTGCGGCTGCGAGATGGATCGACGAAAGATCGTTGAGAATGGCCTCTTCTATCAGTAGCTGTCCTTGAGAGCCTCTGACCTCTTTTGCCCGGCCATTTAATGCATCCAAAGTTTCACGTGTAATGTGCCAGGCAGTCGGGACAAGGTCTTGTTTTTGCAATTGATGATTATGGCTGTCGCATATCTCAAAATAGGCGCCCTCATTGAGATGCTTTTGATGGACGATAATTTTCGCCTCTTTCCATTCACCTACAGGTCCAGGTTTAGATTTTTGTTGAGCCATGTGCGTTTCTAGAGCGCTGATTTTTTGCGTAAAGCGCATCGCTCCTGTGCGACAATTCAACAGCACTTTGTAACTGCGGTCCCCCTCTTTTCTCCTTGATACATCCGAGCGCATTTGTGACACATTGTCTTTAAACCGAACGAGATTGTCGAATACCTCTTTGCGCGATATTGATATGCCCATAATTTTCCACCTCATTTGTGATATAGCGCACTTTGGATTTTTTCGCAGAAATTTTCGGTGTATACCGAAAATGGCTCTTCGCTGTAACCTATCGGAATGGATCAGCAAAGACGCCGATTTATTGGACCCATTTTACTTGCCTTGCTGAATTTGGCGGTCATGACATCTTTGAGAAATTTGCCGATTGTGTCTGAATACGGGTTCGGCTCCTCCTTTTTTTATCTCGTCGTAGCTTTAGTGTTTCTTTTTCCCGCAGCCCTCATTTCGGCCGAACTTGCAACTGGGTGGTCTGAAGCTGGAGGGGTGTACATTTGGGTGAAGGAAGCCTTTGGCCCAGGATGGGGTTTTTTTGCCATCTGGATGCAGTGGATTCACAATGTGACATGGTTTCCAGCGATCCTCTCCTTTGCCGCTTCCACCTTCGCCTACCTCATCAACCCAGCCCTTGTGGAGAGCAAGGCCTACCTACTGATCTCAATTGTGGGAGGGTTTTGGGGATTTACATTGCTGAATTATTTCGGCATTAGAACGTCGAGCTGGTTTAGCGCAATCGGCGTTTTTGCAGGAACGATTATCCCCGGCATCTTGCTCATCATCCTCGGCTTTACCTGGATCGCCCAAGGAAATCCCCTCCAAATCCCCTTCTCCTGGGATTCCCTGATCCCATCTGTTACTCGTCTAGATAACCTCGTTTTTATCACCGGCCTTTTTCTTGCCTTTGGCGGCCTTGAAGTCTCTGCAGCCCATATTAAAGAGGTGAAAGATCCCCAACGCACATTCCCTAAAGCTATCGTTATCGCAGCCACAGTCGCGCTCCTTATATATGCAGCCGGCGCTTTGGCCATCGCCATCATGATCCCTCGCGAACAGATCAGTCTAGTCGCAGGCCTCATGGAGGCATTCACTGCCTTTTTGGGACATTTTAAACTCGATGGATTGCTATTGCCGCTTGGCGCAATGATTGTATTTGGGGCCGTGGGCGAACTCAATGCATGGATCATCGGCCCCGTGCGGGCGCTTCATGCTACATCAAAGCACGGCGATTTACCTCCCGTGTTTCAAAAACTCAACAAATATGGAATGCCCTCTAATCTCCTCTTCTTCCAAGGAATCATCGTCTCCATTTCCGCCCTCGCTTTTTTGTGGATGCCCAGTGCCAGTAGTGCGTTTTGGATCTTAAGCGCCATGTCCGCCCAGCTATATCTCATCATGTACATTCTAATGTTTCTATCAGCTATTAAATTGCGCTATAGCCACCCTCACGTCCCTAGATCCTACAGAATCCCCTATCATATGCCGGGCATCTGGTTTGTCGGGTCATTGGGAGTTTTGAGCTCCACTTTTGCCTTTACCCTTGGATTTGTCCCGCCTGGCCAGCTGCGAGTGGGCAGCTTGTTTTTTTACGAGGGATTTTTGTTCGGCGGCATTCTCCTCATGTCCTTGATCCCCGCCCTTTTCTACTATTTTAGAAACCCCTCTTGGAAACCATAGGTCGCGTTTGTGAATAATCCCAGAAAAGCAGATCACCCCATCTCTCCCATGATCCTAAATCGCTGGTCTCCTCGCGCAATGAGCGCCGAGCCCATCGATGATGCCCTGATCGCCTCGCTATTTGAAGCCGCACGTTTTGCCCCGTCTGCTTATAATAACCAACCCTGGCGCTTCTTATACGCAAAACTACAAATACAATACTGGCCCAAGTTTTTCGATCTGCTCATCGAGTTTAATCGCCAGTGGTGTGTCAACGCCGCTCTTTTAGGAGTGATCCTCTCCGCAAAAATTTCAGAAAAAACAAAAAAACCATCTAGAAC
>JAKAFF010000084.1 GCA_021818045.1 bacterium | reverse complement strand
GTTTGGTAGATTTTGAGGCCTGCTTCGGACCTTAAAAATGAGGAGAAGTGCTTGTTTTGTCCGAAGTTGAGGAGGCTATTGCCCGTTTCTTTGTATGCTTGCTGCCAGTTGCAGATCCAATCGCACATGAGATACGGTTCGAAAGAGTTAATGCCATAATTGCCGAGATACCCAATCTCTAAGTGGGGCGCCAATTGCCAGCCTTTAGGGCGGGATGTAGCTTTAAAACGGATCGCTGTTAGATCGATATTGCGCATATTGTGGATTTGAAACAGGCCTCCCCAGATGGCAGCGTCTGCATAAAAATGTTGGGAGTTCCGCAAGCCGTAAACAAAAAGATATTCCTGATTGATGTAACTGTGTCCTGCTGCCTGTTTTTGGTGATCATATGTATAGGTGTAGGCGGTTCCTAAACCGTAAGCGCAACTTGCAGAAGAGTGTGCATCGAATCCGAGGATGGCGCCTGTCGTCCATGGCTGAAATGCGGAGGTTTGATGTTGCGCTTTTTGCTGGGCTTGAGTGCCCACCCACTTCATCCAAAGCTGATGCGGTTTTTGCGTAAGTTCGCAGGAGCAGTGAGTTTTGGGTGGCTCTTCGGAATCTGTGTCACGCGTTTGTTCGCAGTAAGTTTTTTGAAACAGCCAATAATGGCGCGTATCTTCTACGTGTTGCACGAAGCTATTGTTGAGGGAAAAGAGATTGTTATCGGCAATGAATAGGTCAAAAGCGTGGCGCGTGGGAGCAGCACTTTCGAGAGCTTGTGGTAAAGTGCCGGCAAAAACTGAGGGGATAAAATAAAAAGAGCAGGTGGGTGCGTAAGTGTTGATGTAATTTGCGAGGATCAAATTATTCCTTGTGAGTCCAGCAGTTGGGATTTGAGAAAGAAGAGCTAAAGAGGCGGTCGTGATGTTGAAGCTAGAGATCGCAAGGGGAATTGCGAGGCCTGAAGGATTGATGAGTATGGCGTAGCCGGTATTTGCGTTAGTATTAAAGCCGCTGACTAGGCCGAATCCTTCATCATTGATCTGTACAGCATTCACTTGTCCGGTGCTTGGCAATAATGATGTAATGGAGGACACATTTCCTGCCGCATCAACAAAAGCTGCGTAGGGTGCAGGTGCAGTAGATCCTCCAATGAGGCCTTGGCCTGCATCGTTGATGGCAACAGTGGAGATTGCTCCGACAGCGTTGGGCAAAGAGAGCACTTGTATGGTGTTTGAGGAGGTGACCCGTGCTGCGTAAGGAGTATTTGTTTCGGCGTTGTTTCCTCCAATCAGACCTGTTCCGAAGGAGTTCAGCGCAACGGCATTAATGCCGCTATTGTTGCCTGGTAAGGGAGAGAGGGGAGCTAGGTTGCCTGCTGTGTCGATGAAGACGGCGAAAGATGTCCCTGCAGTGAAATCATATCCTCCGACTAAGCCTTCTCCAACGGCGTTAATGGCAGCGCATTGCTGGCTGGCGAGGTATGTGCCGATTTCTGGCGAAGAGGTGGTTTGTCTTAGATTGCCCGAAGAGTCGACTAATAGTATAATGGCGTTATTAGCGGGTCCGTTGGCTGCAATGATGCCGTTGCCCATATCATTTAGGGCAACGCTGATCGTTGCTGTTGGATTTCCCGGTAGGGAAGAGAGAGAGAGAACGTTCAGATGGCCGAGCGGATCCACGAGCGCAGCATATGCGGCTTTTGTAGTGTTGTCAGTGCCGCCAATGAGACCCAAGCCCGATGCATTGATGGCGACTGTGAAGATCGAACCGGTATCGGAGCTGATGGATAACGCTAGGGGGCTTGCGGTGCCCGATGGGTTGACTTGCGCTGCATAAGCCGAGCTGCTGCTTACACCGCCGATCAGCGCATGGCCCGAATTGTTGATCGCGACAGAGTAAATATTGTCGGAAGTATTGCCGGGAAGAGGTGCAATGGGGGTCACATTTCCGGATGCAGAGGTAAAAGCAGCATAAGCTGTGCTAGTTGTGCTGCTTCCTCCGACGATTCCTATAGGATTTGCCAAAAGATGAGTTGCGGCAAGGCTGCAAAGAATATTCAACCCGATCGCGTGCATCGCATACTCGTATTTGCCTTGATCTTGTCTTGTTTTCACATAAAAGAAAAACCTTTTCTTGCACCTTTTAGCTTCGATATCGACAATGGATTATAAAATTTGTGGGTGAAGGGTAGCATGATCGACGAAGATGTAAAGAAGCAGCTGGCAAAAATTGCTGGAACGATCCGACAACTCTCTATGGAAGCGGTGCAAAAAGCCGATTCGGGCCATCCCGGCATGCCTATGGGGTGTGCAGAACTTGGAGCTTACTTGTATGGTGTGTTGCTCCAACATAATCCTAAAAATCCTAAGTGGGTAAATCGGGACCGCCTCGTGCTGTCTGCAGGCCATGGGTCGATGTGGCTCTATTCGTGTTTACATCTTTCGGGGTTTGCCCTGTCTCTAGACGATATTAAGCAATTTCGTCAGCTGCACTCGATCACTCCGGGCCATCCTGAGTATGGCGTGACCGCGGGGGTTGAGGCGACAACGGGACCTTTAGGACAGGGGATTGCGAACGCCGTAGGGATGGCTTTGGGCTTGAAAATGTTGGCGAGCAAATTTAATCGCGAAGGATTTCCTTTGTTCGATAGCAAAGTCTATTGCATAGGTGGAGATGGCTGTTTTATGGAGGGCGTCTCGTCGGAAGCCTCTTCTTTAGCAGGTCATTTGCAAATCAACAACCTCGTTTTGATCCATGATGCCAATAACATCTGTCTCGATGGTCCTTTAGCCGAGTGCATGTCTGAAAACACGAAGATGCGCTATCAGGCCTATGGTTGGGATACATATGATTGCGATGGGTACGATTTTGATCAGATGGATGCGATTTTTTCTGAAATTCGCCAACACCAAACAAAACCTGTGCTCATCACGCTGCGAACTGTGATTGGCAAAGGCTCTCCTCACAAGGCTGGCACGCACAAAGCGCATGGATCTCCTTTAGGTGCAGAAGAGGTTGCGGAGACAAAAGAGCTTTTAGGTCTTCCCAAAGAAGAGTTTTGCGTGCCGCAATCGGTGCGCTCTTATTTTGAGCAGCGGCTTCCCAAAGATAGCGCTTTGGAGGCGCAGTGGAACGAGATGTTTTCGAAGTGGGCGCAACAATACCCCGATGCAGCGGCTGAATATGATAAAATGCAAAAATTGCATCTGCCAGACGATTTAGAACACATTTTGAAAAATCTTGAGATCAAAGCGTCGATTGCAAGTAGAGCCTCTTCTGGGGCGTGTTTACAGAAGCTTGGTCATATTTTGCCGCAGCTTTATGGGGGCTCTGCCGATCTATCGGGTTCTGATTTGACGATGATGAAAGAATTTCCCATCGTCACGGCTGCAAACTTCAATGCGCGCAACATCAAGTATGGCGTGCGTGAATTTGCGATGGCAGCGATTGCAAGCGGTTTATCGCTTACAGGCATGATCCAGCCTTTTTGCGGCACCTTTCTCACCTTTAGCGATTACATGCGCAACGCCATTCGCCTAGCCGCCCTTTCTCCCTATCACGTCATCTATCAATTCACCCACGATTCGATCTTTCTTGGAGAAGATGGCCCGACCCATCAACCCATTGAACAGCTCGCCTCTTTGCGCGCCATTCCCCATCTACACGTGATTCGGCCAGCAGATTCGCATGAAGTAAAGATGGCCTGGCTTGCAGCTTTGCGGTACAAAGGACCCACAGCGCTCGTCCTTTCTCGACAAAACCTGCCCGATCTGAATGAGACCAATGTCCCCTATGATGAGGGGATGGGGCGGGGCGCTTACATCGTCAAAAAAGAGAAAGGGAGGCCCGATTTTACCCTGTTTGCAACGGGATCTGAGCTCTCTTTGGCCATGGAAGTGGCACGCAATTTAGAAAAGCTCGGGCGCCATGTGCGTGTGATCTCGATGCCTTGTTGGGCCCTTTTTGAAAAGCAGCCAGAAGTGTATAAACATCAGGTTGTGGACGGAGATCTCGGTGTGCGAGTCTCGATTGAAGCGGCATCGGAGCTTGGATGGCACAAATATATTGGTCGCGATGGAATAGCTATTTGTATGGAGGGGTTCGGACACTCAGCCCCTGCAACAGCTCTTGCACAAGAATATGGATTTACAGTTGATGCAATTATTGAACGGCTCCTCCCTGTTTCTCGACGCACTTAAAGGGCAAAACGGCCACCGCCCTCCGGTTTGGCTCATGCGCCAGGCAGGTCGCTACCTGCCTGCCTACCGCCGTTTGCGCGAGAAGTATTTGCTCAAGGAGCTCTTTTTCACCCCAGAGCTTGCTGCCGCGATCACCCTTTTGCCTTTAGAGCTTGGCGTAGATGCGGCGATCCTTTTTTCCGATATCACAGCGGTAGTCCCCTCTTTGGGATATACGTTAGATTTTTCTGAAGGACCTTTGATTCAAGGCAATCTCTCCCCATTTGATCCAACCCCTTTTGAGCCCATTGAGCAAGCGATCCGTCTTATAAAATCGCAAACGCAAATGCCTCTCATCGGGTTTTGTGGAGGTCCCTACACTGTGGCAAGCTATATCAATGGGGATCCGGCGTTATTAGAACCTTTGACGCAGGCCACCATTGCCTATTTGCAAATGCAGCAAAAAGCAGGTGTCGATGCGATTCAGATCTTCGATTCTTGGGCCGATCGCCTCTCTATGGAAGAGTTTCGGCGCTTTTGCACTCCCTATCTCAAACGGCTGATCGAAGCCGTCGATGTCCCGGTGATCCTCTTTATGAGAGGAGCTTCTTTGCGCCTAGAAGAGCTTGTGAAATTGCAGCCCGATGCCATTAGTTTTGAATCGGGGATCCCGCTCGCCACCCTGCGAAAACAAGTGCCCATGGCCATCCAGGGCAATCTCGCCCCTGAACTTCTCTATAAGCCGCTTTCTGAGGTTGAGAAAACTACCAGGGAGCTGCTCGATTCTTTTGCAAAAGACCCGGCATTTATCGTCAATTTAGGCCATGGCGTCAAACCCGATACGCCGGTTGATGCAGTGCGCTGTCTTATAGATACTGTGAGATCTTATGGCAACTGACCTGATTCAAGTCGACCCTAAGCTCTTAATCCAGTGGGATCGCCCTGTGCCGCGCTATACCAGCTATCCGACAGCGCCCCAATTTTATCCCTTGGACGAGACGCATGTTTTCCAAAGGCTTGCCACCCTCGATGCAAAGAGCGCCCCGCTCTCTCTTTATTTTCACATCCCTTTTTGTAAAAGCATGTGCCTTTTTTGCGGCTGCTCTGTCGTGCTCAATCGCAAACCAGAAAGACAGGCCACCTATTTTGACTATTTATTGCGTGAAGTAGCGTTAATTGCGCAAAAATTCTCTTCGCGCAAAACGGTTTCTCAGCTGCACCTAGGAGGGGGCACGCCCACCTCGCTTACAGAAGAGCAGTTGCAGCAACTCATGGAAACTGTGCACACCCATTTTATCCTCCTCCCGGATGCGGAAATTTCCATTGAAATCGATCCGCGCACAGTCTTTGCTGATCAAGGACGCAAACTGACCTTGCTGAAGAAGCTTGGATTTAACCGAGTCAGTTTTGGCGTGCAAGACCTAGATCCGATCGTACAAGAAGCTGTTCGGAGACGGCAAAGCGAAGAGATGAGCGTCTCCACTTATATCAAAGCCAAGGAGCTTGGATTTTGCGGCATTAACATCGATCTCATTTATGGACTTCCCCATCAAACCGTTGCCCGTTTTTTAAAAACCGCCGACCGTCTCATGGAGTTAAATCCCGATCGCATTGCCCTTTATTCGTATGCGAAAATTCCTTGGTTGAAAGGGCATCAAAAAGCAATTCCTGAAGACACCTTACCCTCTACGGAGGAAAAGTTTCAGATTTATGTGGAAGCGCGCGCCCGCTTTATGGGTGCTGGATACACAGCCATTGGCATGGATCACTTTGCGCTCCCTTCCGATTCTTTGTCGTTTGCCTACACTCACAAAATGCTTACGCGAAACTTTCAAGGCTATGCTGTACAAAAAGCGGATGACATGATTGGTTTTGGTCTCACATCCATTGGTTTTTTTGAAAACAGCTATTTTCAAAATCTCAAAACGCTCGATGCCTATCAACAAGCGCTCTCTCAAGACAAACTCCCCATCCATTGCGGCTATCTTTTAACGCCAGATGACATGATACGGCGGGACGCAATCCTATCGCTCATGTGTCATTTTGAACTCGACAAGCGCCGCTTTGGCCATCTAGCAGATTCTACGCCCCTGCAAGAGGCGGGGTTTATTCTCGACACGCCGGATCGCCTCATTGTAACTGCGCTTGGGCGCCTTTTTATCCGCATCGTGGCCTCTGCATTTGATCGTTATCTGAAGAACGGCCAATTTTCGAGGGCGGTGTGAACCCAGGCCTTAAGGCCTGGGATTGTATTGGGTAGGGAGGGGCTTCGAACC
>JAKAFF010000083.1 GCA_021818045.1 bacterium | reverse complement strand
ATACAAACCTTAGATCAGGTCAGGTCACTTACGATAGGCGAATTCCGCCAGCTTTCGCGTTGCCTAAAACTAACTTTTGAACTCATTTGTGTATATCTCGCACAGCAAAATATATCCGCAAACTGCTATGTTGAAAAAATACCAAGGAGACTCGATGAACCCTATCACGTCCAAAAAAAGAGCGCACACCCTTTCTACTGCACTGTTTCTGATCGGCCTTGCCATCTTATTCTTCACAGACGCTTGGTGGCCCGGCATTATGCTCGTCATCGGCCTGCCCTTAGCACTACGCCAATACTTATTGGGAAGGCTTTACGATACCTTCATCTCACTTTTGGTCTTTGCGGGAACGTTTATCACTGTGCAGTACGATATTTCGTGGCGCATCTTTTTGCCGACGCTATTTACATTAGGCGCGATCTATGTCTTGTTTCGGGAGTTTGTTTCCCCAGAAGACAAAGAAAAATAGACATGCCATATACCCTTCATGAATGAAGTTTTTGATGTATTAAAAATTCCCTTGCCCGTGCCCTTGCCCAAAAAAAATCTAGTGTCTATGTTGATCAAGATGGCCCAGAAACAGCATTAATTGGGCAAGGGCAAGGGATTGTGGTTATGCAAGAGGTTCTCTAATAATCGATCCCCATCGCAGAGCGCATCTCGGCAAGCGTTGTACTCGCAACTCTATTGGCATGCTCAGTTCCTGCGTGCAGATATTGCATGACCTGGTGCGGATCTTTAGCAAGCTCCTCGCGGCGTTTGCGGATCGGCTCCAAAAATGCCAATAGTTGCTCGAGAAGAAAGCGCTTCACGACAGAATCGCCTAATCCCCCCTTCGCATAGTGCGCTTTCATCTCCTCGATTTTTCCCACATCCGATCCAAACGCATCGAGATAGGTGAAAACGGGATTCCCCTCCACTTTTCCCGGATCTTCAACGCGCAAATGGCCCGGATCTGTGTACATCCCTTTGACCTTCTTGACTACTTCATCGGGACTGTCGGACAAGAAAATGGCGTTGCCTAAGCTCTTGCTCATCTTCGCCCTCCCGTCCGTTCCAGGCAATCTCGCAAACTGGGAAGTGACAATCTGAGGTTCTACTAAAACATCTTTGCGATAAAGACGATTGAACTTGCGCACGAGTTCCACCGTCTGTTCGATAATCGGCGTCTGATCTTCTCCTGCAGGCACCAAATCCGCCTTAAATGCCGTAATATCTGCTGCTTGGGAGACTGGATAGATCATGAATCCAGCAGGCACCTCCTCACCATATCCTTTCTGCTGGATCTCTAACTTGATCGTCGGATTATGCTTGAGCCGATTCCAAGTGATGAGATTGAGAAAATAAACCGTCATTTCAGACAGAGCCGGCACGAGAGACTGAACGAAAATCGTCGTCTTTTTGGGATCGATACCCACGGCCAAATAATCGAGCGCCACCTCGAGGACATTTTCACGAATCTTCTGCGGCTCATGGGCGTGATCGGTGAGCCCTTGCATATCTGCGATGATCACAAACTGCGTATGAGTCTCTTGCATCTTCACGCGCGCAGCAAGAGAGCCCACATAGTGGCCCAAATGCAGTTTTCCCGTTGGCCGATCTCCGGTAAGAATCACTTTTTTGTAAGACATGCTCCCATTTTAGAAAAGAGACAAAAATAAATCGAAGAGAAAAAAATATTTGCCTTATATGCGCTTCAAAAATACCATCGCCTGATACACAAATGAGTTCAAAAGTTGGATTTTCGGCTGCGCCAAAGCGGCGCAATTTACCTATCGTAAGTGACCCAATATTAAAAATATAGGGTCACTTACGATAGGTAAATTCCGCCAGCTTTCGCGTTGCCCAAAACCAACTTTTGAATTCATTTGTGTATACCTCAAAAAAAGGAGCCTTTTTATGGTATCACCAACCTCATCAAGGTCCCCATCGCCAGAAACACCACTTGCTTTCAACCAGGTCACGATCTACCTATGCAATCTTCCTAAGGACGCTCATCCAGATCACAACGTGTTATTACAGCGAGCCATCGGTGCAATTGATGCACACCTCGACAAGACGAGTCTAGTACAGCGAGTCACAAACGCAGTTTTGCGAATCATCGGCCGAGATACGCGCTTTGCTATGTATATTGCAATGCAAAAATACATCAACGCAATCTCGTCAACACCCATCCCTACAGAGGTTGCTGAATGTTTAGAGAACCTGTGGCTCTGGCCTCAATGGACTTGGGAATGGACCAGTCGAGTGCAAGGAGGACGATCCGTAGAACTGGACCAGTTATTTAATGCCCACATGCAATTACAAACAATGTTGGACCAATTTCTAGCCACTTTGCAGCTATTTTATCAGCAAAACACCTATCCCCAACACACTCAGCAAACAGGCGCTGCCCCAACACAAGATTTTTGGCAGTTTTGGATCCATAAACTACAAGATGCTTGCATAAGAGTCGCACAATTCAGCGCAACGTATCTTGCAACACAAGAGATACAACTTCACCCATGTGCTATACACAAATGAAAAAACCATTGTCTTATATGAACGATCGCAAGTATCATCTCGCCCTCCATAAAAAAAGGAGAACTTTATGACAAATCCCGCCTCTTCATTTTCGCCTACCCAACGCATGCTATTTAACCTACGCAATGAGGATGCCGACTCCAACGTACGCTTAGGTCGTACAGTTGCCTCACTGGATCAATATCTAACTCGCGGCCTAGCCAGAAAAGTAATAGATGTTGCAATGTCTCCGCTAGGTGCTGACTCTGCAACAAATGCTTGCAAAGCTATGCAAGAATACGTAAGTGCTACCTGCAATCTTGCCCAAGCAGATGTTTCTGGAGCTCAAAACTGTTGGTCTTGGCCTCCCGTTTCCTTTGACTGTAGAAACCAATTGAACGGAACCCCACCGCTAGTAGAACGACTGTTTACATGCCATGAGACACTTACACGAGAACTGAAATTGTTTCTCTTGATTTTGGAGCTATCGCATCGCTCAAACGTCGCACCTGTCTATGTCTCCAAAGAAGGAAATTCCGATCGCGATGCAGATTTTTGGCAATCTTGGGTACAGCAATTACAACCACCATGCCAAGCAGTCGTAGAAGCCTATGCTGCCTACGCTCGGCCATTACCTCGGTCGACAAGAGAAGTAGTACCTGAGGCGTCTGGTGAGCCTGGTGCGGCAAGCAGCAGCAGCTAGTGTTGATGATAGTAAAAGAGACGAGTAAGCCACGGCCTTTTCCACCCCCTTTGCAAAGGGGGGTGGGCCTCTATACACAATGAGTTCAAAACCAACTTTTGAACTCATTTGTGTATACTGTAAAAATCACTGGCATCATTCAGCCAAATATGGCATGAACTTTGTCCAAGATGGCAAAATCTACTGAAATCCAGCCCCATTCAATTGGCCCCTACCAGATTCTAAAAAGTCTTGGTAAAGGGGGGATGGGTGAGGTCTATCTCGCCCAAGACGCCCACTGCGGTAGGCGCGTTGCGCTCAAAAGGGTCCGCCCCGAGCTGAAAGCCAATCAGACGATTCAACGCAGGTTTTTAAGAGAGGCTCAGGTAGCAAGCGCCTTAAGCCATCCATCGATTATCCCCATTTTAACCATTCAGACCCATCTTCCAGACGTCTATTATACGATGCCTTTCGTGGAAGGAGATACGTTACGCCAAATCCTTAAGACCACGCGCGAACAGGAAAAAAAAGGGGAAACACTCCACCCCATCGGCAGATCTATCCCCGCCCTTGCTAAGATTTTTTTACAAATTTGCGAGGCGGTCGCCTATACCCACGCAAAAGGCATTTTACATCGCGACCTAAAACCTGAAAATATCATCGTCGGTAAATTTAAAGAGGTGATGATCCTCGATTGGGGGATTGCCGATTTTATTGACCACGCAGAGCCGCAGGCGATCTGCCCTGAAAGCCGTATCGTCGGAGAGGATCTGACAAAACCTGGCAAAATTACAGGCACTTTAGCCTATATGGCCCCCGAAAGACTCAAAGGAGAGGCCTCCTCTATTCAAACAGACCTCTACGCCTTGGGAGTGATCCTCTATCAAATGCTCACCTTGCAACTCCCCTTCCATCGCAAAAATATCTCTGCCTTTCGAAAACAGGTCCACACAGAAGAGCTCATCGATCCGATCGATGTGGCCCCCTATCGCGATATCCCTCATCAACTCTCCTATGTATGCCATAAGTGCCTCGCCCCCAAGGCAGCGGATCGATACCAGTCCGTGGAAGAGCTCATCTTGGAGATCAAAAGCTACATCGAAGGACGCCCTGAGTGGATTTTGGCCGCCTCCTTAGATCCCCAAAAGAGGGAAGATTGGCGGTTTCAAGAAAATATTTTGCTCGCAAAAAATATCGCCATTACGCGCAATCTAGAGGCTGCTGACTGGGGACAATTGATGATTTCCAACCAGTCCTTTGCCGACAATATCCGTTTTGAGGCGGACATCCATTTAGGCAGTGAGGGGCAGGGGGTGGGCATTTTGCTCCAGATCTCAGAGGATCAACACGGGATCGAAGAGGGCTATTGTCTTTGGATGGGTCCCACAGCTTGTAAATTATTTCGCAATAATGTGCAGGTGTTAGAGGGGAAAATGCTCGAGCCCCAGGCGTGGCACCATATCCGCATAGACAAAGTGGACGATCATCTCCGATTGTATGTAGATGGCCGTTTGAAATTGAGTTTTGTCAGCCATCTCCCCTTAGCGGGAAGCCATGTGGGGCTGCTCCAAAAAGACACCGATTTTGAGATCAAAAATTGCAAGGTGTTTGATGGCAGTCACAATATCATGGTGGGCTGTCTTGCAGTGCCCAATGCCTTTTTCAGCCATAAGCTCTACGATGTGGCTTTGCAAGAATACCGACGCATCGGCCAGTGCTTTCCCGGCAGACTCGAGGGGCGAGAAGCTTTGTTTCGCGCAGGCCTTACTTTGCTGGAAAAAGGACGCACTCTCAAAAATGAAAAGTATTATCATGCGGCGCTCAAAGAATTCGAAAAGCTCTACAAAACCTCTGGAGCGCCGCTCGAGTATTTAGGAAAGTCGCTCGTCTATGATGCCTTAGGAGATGCAGAAGAGGAGGCAAAATGTCTGGAGCTAGCGCTGCGCAAATTTCCCCAACACCCGTTGCTTGCCATGCTCAAAGAGCACATTGTCTATCGCATGCATGAAAGCTCGTTGAATAATAGAGAAGCGGCTTACCGCATCATTTTGCTTGCCATCCGCCATATTCCCGAGCTCTTGGAAAATCCAGATACCCGACACCTCATCGATAGCTTGGAAAAAAATTGGGAACCGCTCCCTTTCATCCAAAAAAGTCCCAACCGACTCACCTCCCTCGCCATTCAACTCGCCTTTTGGCTTGCAAAGGTGCCGATTCTCGTGGAAATTGCAAGAAGCGTAGAAGCCGATGAAGTCTTGTTGAATAACGCCCTTGTCTGTTTGCAAGAGTTGGATGCAACAGATGCTCTAGAAAAATTCTTGCCCCAAAAGGCCCCCAAGAAAAAAAGTGTTGCTGTGTGGAAGTTGCTATTACAACGCAAACTTTCAGAGGCCAAGAGCGTCTTTGATAAATTCTCAACACAAGTGCTGCAAGAAAGCTCCCCTCTGCATTTTCCTTACGGTACATACCTCTACATGACACAAGGGCAAGAGGCGGCGATGCGCCATTTCGCCTCCGTTTTGGAGACGACCTATCCGCAAACTACGACGCTGCCAAGCCTTTTTTTGACTTGTAGGCTGAAAGATTGGATGGATCGCGGCTTTTGGTGGGAAAAAAAAGAGCTGCATAGACAAATCGATCTTTTTTATCGCTGTGTGGGAAAGCCTAAATGAGACCCAAAATCCAATCCTCCCACCTCCTCTATTCGGGCTTTTTTGATCTGAAGCAAGATCTACTAGAAAAACCAGACGGAACCACCCATCTTTTTACCTCTATTTTACTTGAAACTAGCGCCGTTGTGATCCTCGCCCAAGATCGCGAAGGGCGATGGATTTTGAATCGAGAATATCGCCATCCCACTGAAAAAGAACTCTTAGGCCCGCCGGGAGGGCGTTTGGAAAAAGGGGAAGACCCTTTGAAAGGAGCGCAGCGAGAACTCTTAGAAGAAACGGGCTATTGGTCCGAAGAGATCGCGCACATTGGTAGCTGCCATCCATTCCCAGGAATTTGCGATCAAAAAATCCACTATTTTTTTGCAAAAAATGGGATCAAAAAAAAAGAGAGCGCGCTCGATCCATTCGAATTTATCCAAGTAGAACTATACACAAATGAGCAGCTGCAATCGGTCTTGCAAAACAGTGCAGACATCGATGGCAATCTGTGTATCGCGCTTTGGTATAAAAAGATATTCTGTTAACATCTATACCCATGAGTGAACTGCCCAAAGCTTACGATCCAAAACTGACTGAAGATAAGTGGTACGCCTTTTGGGAAAAAGGGGCCTTTTTTCAAGCCGATCCCCT
>JAKAFF010000082.1 GCA_021818045.1 bacterium | reverse complement strand
GATTGGCTTTATTGTCAGTGTGATGAATATTGTAATTTGGCTATTGGTTGGGGGGGTGTGGTGGAAAATAATAGGTCTTTGGTAAGACTTGCCCAAACACTCGTGATTGTCGTATTTGTGGGATTTTGCTCTGTTGTCATGGCTCACGGCGGCGTGCAAATAGATGTGCAAGTGGGACCTCCAGGGCCACCTCCCGGACCTTGTTATTACGGAAACGATTATTGTTATGATGTTTGGTATGGTCCTGGGTGGTATTATGGAGTCTACTATTCAGATTATCCAACCTACTATGCGTGGAGACGCAACTATTGGCATAACCACAGAGATGGTCATCATGGGGGAGGGGATCATCATCATGGAGGCGGAGGACACAGACGGTGAACCCAGGCCTTAAGGCGTTGTCCGGAAAGAAATTTTAGAGTTCTCGAGGGAAAAATCGATTCATCTATTGACGATTTTCTCTTGCAGGTATTGAAACAATACCTCCTGCGAGAAAATCCTCAAAATCTGAACCGTTTTTCTCCTCTATAACTCTAAAATTTCTTTCCGGACAAGGCCTAAGGCCTGGGATTGTATTGGTTAGGGAGGGGTTCGAAGCCCCTCCCTACCCGTTTTTTGAAAATACCCCGCCCTTAAGGGCGGGGTTTCCCGACGGAGGAGGGATGAAGAGATCTTGGATTTTAATTGTTCTTGTAGTGGGTTTGTGGGAGATTGCGGGAGCTGGAGCCCGCTCATTTACACCCGCTCCTGATGAGGCCATATCCTCTGATTGTTGGTATGGTCCTGGATGGTACTGGGGAATCTATTTTTCAGATGCGCAGCAATACTTTGCTTGGCGCGGGGGCCATTGGGAGTGTTCCCCTATGTACTGGCGCCATCACCACCGCTATACCGAGTTTCCAAGTGATCTAACAAAGGCACCGTAATCGATGCTTGCACCATGTATTGAATCAAGCGAGCCTGCCATCCAGCATAGAGTCCTTTGATGCCATAGAGTTGAATAGAGCGTCGCAATATCTGCATAAGCTTTTCGTGATTCATGCGATTGGCTTTTGTGAGATGTGTTTTTACTGTATCAAAAGGCATATTAGCTGCTGTATTAACGCCTCCAACAATCGCACTGACCTTCATTAGAGAGGGGAAGGGTAATACATTTGTTCCTAACCGTTTTTTTTCCTGAGTTTTTGCTTTTTCATCTGTAACGAGAAATGTCACCCAACTCATCATTTGTTTTAAGAATAAGGCATTTAACCCTCGAGATAGCTCCTTACCCACATGTCCTCGATTAGCCGATAAAAATCCCCTAATTCCAGGGCCATTGAGCGGTCGTGTCATGAGAAAGACTTTGATCCTTTCTAAAGGGGTGAGAACGCCTACTTCAAGAGTTGCAATGGACAAACCTGTAGCAACTTTTGCGGCAGAGGGAAAAGTTTCGATTACGGGCTGGGGGAGATGTTTTCCATACCAAGATGGAAATGCTAGCATCATAGGCCAGCGATACATCTGTTTGATCGCAACTCTTGTAGCATTGGGAATGGCGCCGGTATAAAAGCCGCGAACCCCTGCCTCTGCCCACATACTTTTTGTAACAGTTCGAACGGAACGAAGCCCGCCTTCTGCTTGGCATTTGGTCTTGATGGCATCGAATGGATGTTCGATGGGCAGTCCCAAAAGACCCCTGATTGCGCCTAAATAACTTGCTTCTAGATAGGGACGAACCTCCTGCGTCATGATGAAACGGTGGCTTTTTGGGTGAGTTCATCAAATTGCTTGCCTAATAGTACGACCGATCCAATCCATAGAGCGATAAATACCAAGAAAATAAAGGCTACATAAGGGACGCTTGCAGCAACACTGGAGAGCATGAGGATGAGCCCTTGGTGAATCACCGACCCGCCAGATTTGCCCAGGCGTGATCCCACTCCATCTATGGCCGCTTTGCCCTTCAGCTTTGATTCTTTATTCAACGGGATGAAAGCAATCTCTTTGGTGGCATCGAAAAAGGTGTATTTCGAAGCTCTGGAAAGACAGTTTTGTACAGAACCAAGCATGACAGTTAAAGCTAAAGGAGAGATTTGCAGCATTTCACGCATCCAGCCGATCCCTTGGTTTGGAAAGGAAGTTACTTGGAAAAATAAGAGGCCGGAACTGGCCACGATCACGGGAGGAATTAAGGCGCAGACAGTCCAAGAAAATCGTTGGATTACTTTGCTGGTCGTTAAAAGCCCTGCAAGACTTGCCACGATGGCCATGGTAAAAATGACTTTTCCCATGTAGGTGTTGTACTCGCTTGGATCTGGATACAGCATTCTCATCTGATCTTTCCAAACTACCTCCACCAAATTCAAAGACACGTTGTATGCGAACACAATCAGTGCGATGTAAATTAAATACTTAGATCTTGCAAGATAGGCAAAGTTCGCCCGCATCGACATTTTGATTTTCTCTTTTGGAGGGGCAGTTTGCTCCACTGGATGGATTACATGGACATTCAGCCACCGAAAAATGAGCATTGTTAGCACGCCACCAGCAATCACTGTACAGCAAACAAAAAGGAGCGATTGATCCCACGCGTTGTGGCCATATGGAAGCCAAGGGATGTAGAGGTTGCTGGAAAATTGGATCGCTGCAACTCCTGCAAAAATCCCAGCAAAACTTCCTCCAAATGTGAGCAGTCCATAGTAGCGTCTTGCCTCCTCTACTGAGGTCACCTCATTTGCAAATCCCCAAAATAATACTGTAAATACAGCTGTAGACCAAAGTTCCGACATGATATAGAACAAAGAAAAGGTCCAGTTGCGAAAAATTGCTATAAAACCTTTAAAGCCATCTGGCAAAAACCTCTGCATTGCGTCCGCAGCTGTGTTGGGATGCAAAAAGTCTTGCGCTGGATATAGGACAAAGGCGAATAAAAAGAAAAATACCATGAAAATAGACATCACGATATAAAATACTTTTTCTCGGGAGAAGCGGTTGGCAAGGCGCGTGTACAACAAGGTGAAGAGGATTGCGGAGGGGAGCACGGCCCATAATTTAATGAAGGGGATTGTCTCTGCTCCAGAGTGGGAAGCGGTGATGACGATCGTATCTTTGTATGATCTTAGTACGTTATAGTTAAAGGCAATAAGGAAAAACATCGCAAACATCGGAAGGAACTTTTTCAGTTCAGCGAAGTGGATGGGCCAGAAAAAGGTGCGCCACTTGCCAAATGCCGGTGTTTTCATATGCTACGAGCTTGACAGATTGAGTGATTTTTTTCAAAATCCTTATGAAAAAAATGGGGGAAAAAAGGAAATGGCAAAGACAGAAGTAGTTCCCATTGCTTTACGGGGTGTAGATGTTTTGAACCATTCCTTGATCAACAAGGGAACTGCATTTAGTGCCATGGAGCGATCTGAGTTGGGTCTAGTTGGGCTAATTCCTCCGCATATCTCGAGCATCGAAGAGCAGATCAAAAGATCTTATCGCAATTTCAGCCAAAAACGGGCCCCTCTAGAAAAGTACGACTCCTTAATGGGGTTGATGAGCCGCAACGAGCTATTGTTCTATCAATTTGCGATGCGGCACATTGCCGAGGTGTTGCCCATTTTGTATACCCCAACTGTTGGGGATGCAGCGATGCAGTATAGCTGGATCTATTTTCATCAAAGGGGTTTGTACTTATCTTACGAACAAAAGGATTTGTTGGATGAGGCGTTCGCCAATTATCCCCAAAATGAGATCGATGTGATTGTGGTGACGGATGGGGAAAGGATTTTAGGTCTTGGGGATTTAGGGGTTGGGGGGATGACGATCCCCATTGGGAAATTATCTTTATACACGCTATTTGCAGGGATCCATCCGGCCAAAACGCTGCCTATTTTGCTCGATGTGGGGACAAATAACCAAGCGCTGTTACAAGATGAACTATACCTTGGATGGCGCAAGACAAGACTTACAGGAAAAGAGTATGACGAATTTATCGAAAGGTTTGTAGTAGCTGCAAAAAAACGCTATCCCAAGGCACTGATCCAGTGGGAAGATTTTGGGCGCAATAATGCGAGAAAAATCTTGAATCGCTACAAAGAGCAAATGCTCTGTTTTAATGATGACATTCAAGGAACTGCAGCGGTGGCTTTAGCAGCCCTTTTTGCAGCTGTTGCAGCAAAAAAGGAGAAGTTATCTGATCAAAAAGTGGTCATTATGGGAGCCGGTTCTGCAGGAACGGGGATTGCCGATCTGATTGCCACTGCGATGCAAAATGAGGGGCTCTCATCCGACGAGGCGTGTGCAAGGATTTACCTCATCGATATCGATGGGTTGATTTGCTTCAACAGCAAAACAACAGATGAGGCGCAACAGCCATACGTCAAGGCGCAAGCGGTATTGAAAGACTGGAGGCTCCATTCAGAGATGATTTCGCTAATGGATGTGGTGAGAAACGTGCATCCGACGATTTTGGTTGGGGTTTGTGCTCAGGGCGGGATTTTTACAAAAGAGATCATTCAGGAGATGTCTCGTCATACTGAAAGACCGATTATCTTTCCTCTTTCAAACCCCACCCCTAAAGCTGAGTGCACTCCTGAAGAGGCGATCCAGTGGACCGATGGCAAAGCCATTTTAGCAACAGGGAGCCCTTTTGCGCCGGTCGAATATCAAGGGGAAATATTTCATATTGCGCAGTGCAATAATGTCTATATTTTCCCAGCTATAGGTCTTGGAGCTTTGGCGGCTCAAGCATGTCGAGTAACAGAGGGGATGTTTTTAGAAGCAGCCCATGCTTTGGCCTCTTTCTCTGCCGCTCGCAAAGATCCTCATGCAGCGCTTTTACCACCGGTAGAGCAAGTGCGAAATTTAAGCCGGCAGATTGCAATGGCCGTTGCCAAAAGAGCATGTGTTGAAAAAGTGGCCAAGGTTCCTCTTGGCAATTTGGAACAAGAGATTGAGAATCGGTTTTGGGAGCCTAGTTACCCCAACTATGTATACTGTATAAGCTCTTCCTCGCTCGGCCACAATAACCAGTAGCAAGACTTTTAGAAAAACAAAAAGAGATGTTGGCTGGAATATTTTTTGCGATCAGCATTTTTAAAAAGGGCTTAGAAAAAATTTGCGGCCGTAGGCCCTGCATGATCTCTACACACATTTGTTCGTTATGACAAAACTCTCGTAGCTCCTCAGGTTTGATGAAGAGGGGATAGACGTGCATATTTCTCGGAGCATTGGGCACCAGCCATTCAACCCCTTTGATAATCAGAAGATAGCTGAGCAAATTGCGATTAAATGTGTGAAAGAAAAAGAGCCCACCGGGCTTTAACACCCGGCTAGCTTCCCGAATCACCAGTTGCGGCTCTTCTACATGTTCCAGCAAGTCCATAGCGCAGACTACATCGAATTGGGCCTCGGGAAAAGGAAGGTCGTAGCCATTTGCGACTTGATAGAGTGCAGAAGAGGTGGCGTCGTATTTTTGCGCTACTTGAAGACTGGATGCCGATACATCAATGCCAAACGTTTTGTGTCCAGCTTTGGCCAACGCATTGGTTAATAGTCCGGCCCCGCACCCAATGTCTAGGACTGTTTTGTTTTTGCCAATCTGATCTAAGATCCAAGGGATGCGCAATCGATTTTCTGCCCGAAGCAAAGCGACTGGGTGATCTGTTGCAGTATACCACCCCTCTGCTAGATCATCGTAGAAGGCATTATTTATTGAGTTTCTTTCCATATTACATTCCAAAAGACGATTTGGTAGAGAAAAAACAGACTCATGGCAGCAAATTGCAATTGCAAAAACCAATGAATGGCCAGGGAGTTGTCGAATAGGTAATGGATCCAAGAGGCGACGGTGATGCCTTGGGTGATAGGCCACATGATTCCTGCACATACCAGAGTGATTGGATGAAGGGTAAATAAGATGGCATGGAGCCAGTTTTCCGTTGCCGGGCAATGCAGCGTATGGACCCACTCATCTTTTGTAACCAATAAGGAGGAGAAACTGGAGCACAGTATGTAAATCACAAGGTTTGCGATGTTAAATGGTGCAAAAAGAACCATCCCTAAGCAAACTAAAACGCTTGCTGTATCGATCGGATGGCCGATGCGCTCCCATTTGGGTAGTCCTCTACGAATATGAAAATACCCTTCGTCAAACGCGATGAGCGCCGCTTGGAGTAAAAAGGGGATGCACCCTATGATCCACATGATATACCTCGTTTTTGTAGGACTGCGCCTGCGATGGTCAAACCAGGACCAAAAGCGAGACTAATCACAAAGGTTCCATTTGCGACATTTGGATCTCCCAATATTTGGTGCCAGATATGGGGGAGAGTGGCAGAGGACATGTTTCCGCATTGGCGCAAAATATCGAAACTATGCTGCATTTGGAAGGGGGCAAGTTTACATACATTTTGTACGTGATCCAAAATTTTAGGGCCTCCGGGATGCACAGCATACAAGATGGGTCCTTGTAGGTTGAGACCGTGTGTTAGACAGGCGAGATAATCGGGGAGTGCTCGAGTGATTAAGACGGGCACTTCTTTGGCAAGGCGCATCTCAAATCCCCAGTTTGAAACGCTCCAACTCATTGCTTCAATAGAATGGGGAATGATCTGCTCTTGCGTAGATAAAAGCGCAAAATGCGGA
>JAKAFF010000081.1 GCA_021818045.1 bacterium | reverse complement strand
GATGAATACAGAGGCCCCCTCGCTTTGCAGCTCCTCTAGCAGAGGGCTTGTCTTAACATCGCTCCCCCGCACCTTTTCCCCTCTTTGCAACAAGATGCGTGCCAAAGCACTCATCCCGACCCCCCCGAGCCCAATAAAATGGTAACTCATCTTGCCTCCCCTATTGTGCGCACTAGTTGGCCAAAATCTACCGTTTCAGGAAATGAGATTTGCTCTAAGGCCTTTTTTTTGATAGATAATTCTTTGCGCATCTTGCCAATTTCTTGCACCAACCGTTCGGGCTTGGCTTGCGATTGCAACAAAACAGTTGCGCCCCCTTGCAAAAATTCCCCATTTTTTCTTTGGTGATCGTGCGCATATGGGTAGGGAATGAGAATCGATGGCTTTTGAAAGCGGATCAATTCGGCAACCGTCCCTGCCCCGCAGCGCGAAATGACGAGGTCAGCTGCTGCATAAGCGATCTGCATTTGCTCTTCAAAAGGCTTTACAATTGCCGGCACATCGTAAGTAAAGACGCTGGTTTGTTTCCCCGTAAAATGCAGAACCTGAAAAACCTCTTTTTCTCGATGCAAAAGAGCGGCTGCTTGGCAAAATACCTCATTGATGAAAGCCGCTCCTTGAGAGCCGCCAAATACGAGAATCGTAAATACCTTTGGATCGAGATTGTAGTGTTTTCGCGCGGCGGCCATCGTGGGCATCTGCGTTTTTTTTGTGCCCCAGGGCAATAGAGGTACATAGGCGCAATTTTTACAGAAAATAGGAAATTGCAAAGCTGTTTTGGCGGCAAAGGGGACAAAAAACCGGTTCACTTTGCCCAAACTACAATTCGCTTCAAACAGGACGATTTTTTTGCGCAAAAGCAATGCCGCAAACAAGATGGGAAAACTGTGAAAACTGCCAAATCCCACAACCACATGGGGCCGCAATTTGCGCAGTAACTTGATGCTTTGCCACACCCCTTTGACAAGCGTCCACCACTCCCTTTTTTTGGAAGAGGAGATGATTTCATAATAGGGCGCATGGCGGTTAAAAAAGGGACTGCTAGAGAGTTTATGTCCTGCAAAAACCACCTCTTCTCCTACTAACAACTGACTGAGTTGCTGTGCAGGAAATAGGTGCCCTCCCGTTCCACCCGCGGCAATTAACACCTTAAGAGGCGCCATACTCGCTCCTCTTTGTTTTGCGCGAAATATCGAGCAGGATAAAGAGGGCGATGAAATTCACCATCAAAGAGCTGCCTCCTTGAGAAAAAAAGGGAAGTGTCATCCCCTTGCTTGGCAAAAGCCCCGATACTACGCCCAAATTGATGAAGGCTTGGATAGAGATCAAAAACGTGAGTATAGAGGCCAGATAAAATGATCCCCCCTCTACACAGCGCATCGCAATCACAAACCCACTCGATGCCAAAATGACATATAAGGCAATGAGCACGACCATCCCGACAAACCCCGTTTCTTCCGCATAAATCGCGGCGATGTAATCGCTTCTAGCCTCTGGCAAATAATTGAGTTTTTGCAAACTTTCTCCCAAACCGCGGCCCCAAAGCCTGCCTGAGCCTGCAGCAATCTTTGCTTGATAGGGCTGATGTCCTTTGCCGCGCAAATCCAGTTCTGGATGCAAATAGACTTGCAAGCGCGTATGCACATGGGGCATGTGGTACGCTGCCACACTGCCTAAAGTTGCCAAAACAAACAAAGGCAAAGCCCAGTACAACAAGCGAATGCGGGTTAAGAAAAAAAGCACCATGAGCAACAAAAACAAAATTAAGGTCGTCCCATTGTCCGGCTCAAACAAGATCAGCGCCATCGGAATCGAGAGCCACGCGAGCATTTTCAAAAACGGCTTTAAAGCAACCGGCTTTTGCTGTTTTAAATACCATCCAATATAAGCTGAAGGCAAAAGGACCTTGATCGCCTCAGAGGGTTGACCCACCGGCATGCCAAACAGCCCAAGCCAACGACGCGCTCCATTAATCGTCATCCCCAATCCTGGGATAAATACAAAAACTAAAAACACAGCACCGATCATCAAAAGCACATAGCTGTGCCGAATCAGCTTCTCATACCCCCACCAATAGACCAAAAGTCCCAAGAATATACCGACTAAGCTATACGCCCCTTGCTTAATGAGCGCCGCATGCGTATCGGTTTCTAAAGAGCGATCGATAATCTCTGCAGCTGTCGTATTGAACACCATGAGAAGGCCCATGGAAAACAGAAGAGACACAGAGATAATGAGCCAAAGGGCCGATCGGGACATGTCAACGAATCCGCAATCTGTCGCCGGGTTTGAGCTTACGCGCCTTTTCTTCATTGAGGCCATTGAGCCGCAAAAGCTCATCGACCTTCATGTGATGCTTCATTGCAATCGCCCACGTGTTATCCCCCACCTTCATCGTATAATACTCAGGACCTCCCTCAACCGGCCGCTTTGTTTCGGCAAGCTTTGGGGCTGTTGCCAGCGTCCGCTCTGTAGGGATTTTTAAAACCTGCCCGATTTTGAGAAATGTATTAGAAAGGTGATTGGCCTTAATGATCTCATCGACACTTGTCTGATTGGCCTTTGCGATTTTTTCGAGACTATCCCCTTTTTTCACAATGACCTCTATGCACGAGGCAAAAGGAGACACGATGGGTGGCGCCGGAGGGGGAATATTTTCCAGAACTTGCGGCGGCAATTTATGCACAGCCACCTCTTCTGGTGCAGGCAGAGGGATTTCTACAGTTGTTGCCGGATCCACTGGCACAGTGCGCAGCGGCAACGCCTCCACCGATCCAATTTTATCATCAAATTTCGGCAAAGGGCGCACCACATCGGAGGCGATTTCTGAAGAGGGGATCCCCTCATCTTGCGACGTCAATGCGACGACAAACAACACCGCAAGTAGGCCTGCATTAATCAACACAGAGACCAAAATAGTATTTTTCCGATTCATGCTCACTCCTCTCTCACTGCCTCGCAAACCAAACGCTTAAACTCCTCACCGCGGTGCTCATAATTGCGAAATTGGTCATAGCTTGAGCAACCAGGAGATAATAGCACAACCTCTTTTGGCTGCGCCTCACTTTGCGCATAGCGCACTGCATCGGCAAATTTCTCCAATCTACGAAACATGAAATGGGAAGCTAGCTCCTTTTCCATGATAGACGATGCCTGTCCATACGCAATGAGCTGCCGCACTTTGCCCTGAAAAGCGCGCACCCACGGCGCATAAGACGACCCCTTATGAAGTCCTCCGACGATCAGGATCACAGACCCTTCAAACTTCTCCACAGCGTGCACTGTCGATTCGATATTGGACGATTTGCTGTCATTATAATACGACACGCCGTGAATTTCAGCCACCCATTCAATGCGATGCGCAGGTTTGCGAAAGGTTTGTAACCCCCTCAAAAAGTCCTCGTCTGTTACTCCACAGCGAGAGCAAATCAAATAGGCTGCTTGTACACTTTGTTTAGAAGGCATCTCCCACTGCGTATAACGCAGCCGATTTAACCACGCAAGCTCTTTTTCAAATCCTTCAGCCCCTGCAAATGCATCTGGGTATGTTTCTAAGATCTGTTTAGAAACAAATAAAGGCGCTCCCTCTTTCAAAAACAATTTCAGCCGCGCCTTTGCTTGCACATAGCTATCCATTGAATGGTAACGATCTAAGTGATTGGGTGAAATATTTAAAACATACGCCTCATCCAAACAGCGGCTTTGCATCGACTCCAACTGAAACGAGCTCAGCTCGACGATGAGCACATCTTGCGGATCGAGATTCATGAGATAACTCGTCAAACTCACTCCTACATTTCCCAATGCGCGCGCCTT
The DNA here is from genome assembly GCA_021818045.1 of bacterium. Taxonomy (GTDB): domain Bacteria; phylum Chlamydiota; class Chlamydiia; order Chlamydiales; family SM23-39; genus REEB52. The sequence goes on along the minus strand of JAKAFF010000081.1, from coordinate 2,835 downwards.
CACCCCCGCCTGATTGAGAATGTGGACTGTGAGCAGCACTGTCGTCGTCTTGCCATTAGATCCAGTGATCGCAATACAACGATTGCGCAAAAAGCGAAAACCAAGCTCGATCTCACCGATCACCTCGAGGCCCTTGGCCAAAGCCTGCACGACTAATGGATGGGTCAACGGAACGCCTGGAGACAAAATCACTTGAGAAATACCGCTTAAATCGATGGCAGAAGAGTCTAAAAGTATCCCTTCTCCCCCTTGTCGATCTGCAATCACCACATCGCAGCCTTGAGTGCGAAGCCAGCTCACTGCCGACTTACCGCTCACACCGTACCCAATGACGAGAACTCGATTGCTCATTGTAACTTCAAAGACGCAACTGCGATGATGGCAAAAAGCAGACTTATGATCCAGAACCGAATCACCACCTTCGTCTCAGGCCACCCCTTGTATTCGAAATGGTGATGCAGTGGCGCGCAAAGAAAAATGCGCTTTTTGTTTCTGTATCTGTAACTGAGCACCTGTAAAATCACAGAGAGTGCCTCCGCCACAAAAATCGCTCCGGCAATGGCTAAAATCAACTCGCGGCGCAAAAGGACAGCCGACACTCCCAAAATCCCCCCTAAAGCAAGCGATCCCGTATCGCCCATAAATACTTGCGCAGGATATCCATTGTACCAAAGAAATCCCAATGCAGCTCCTGCTAAAGTAAACAAATAGACCGCAATCTCTCCGCTCCCCTCGATATATAAAATGTTCAAATAACGAGCTAAATCGATGTGGTTCGACAAAAATGCAAACACCGCAAGCGCCATCGACGTCATCAACAAGCAACCCGCCGCAAGCCCATCTAAACCATCCGTCAAATTCACCGCATTTGAGGCCCCTGTAATCACAAACACCGTGAGCAAAAAAGAGCAAACAACGGGAAGCACACAAACGGGATCTTTGAAAAACGGAACGTATAGCTGCCGGATGTATTCTTGAGTTGTCAGTATCTTCGATTGAATATGGGGCTTTTGCCCCCCCTTTTCCCACACCTGTTCTTTTGCAGTCGGCGGCCTAAAACTGCGCTCTTTTGCAATCGCATTCGTAAAGCCTGGCCAAAGTAAATACAATGCAACAAACGAGGAGAACCCAACCTGTACTGCAAGCTTCAAGCGCCCCTTCAAACCGCGGCTGCTTTTGTAGCGCAGCTTCAAGTAATCATCGATCCCACCCAAAACGCCCAATACCAAAGCGCTCGAAAACAAAATCCACGTAAACACATTGGTCAAATCCATCCAAAGAATCAAAGACACAGCCATCGAAAAAAGGATCAAAACACCACCCATCGTAGGCGTCTCTTTTTTCTTCCCATGAAGCTCCGCTAAAAGGGGCACCTCTTGTACACTGCGAATCGGCTGACCAATTTTCCACTCATATAGCTTTTTAATGAAGTACGGCCCTAAAAAAATGGTCAACACAAGAGCCGTCGCTGCCGCCAAAATCATGCGCGTTGAAAAATAGGTAAATGCAGTCGGAATTTTGCACCCTACAAACTCCATCCATTGCAATAGCAGTAATAGCATTTACGACATCCAGTGTAATAGCTGTTCCATGCCCACTTTGCGAGACGCCTTGATTAAAACCACATCGCCGGGGATCAAAATCCGCTCTAAGCGCGTAGCCAAAGAGGGAAAATCAAAATAGTGCTCTGCAGGCTTTTTCACCTCTTTAAACCCCTCATAAATGGGTTCTGCCCCTTTGCCAAAAACCAGCAAATAATCTACGCATTTTTGCGCAAATCGCCCCACATCGCAATGAATCATTTCCGACTCATCTCCCATATCGACCATCATCCCAAGAACGGCAATGCGTTTGCCCCCCTCTTTGGGCTCTGGCAAAGACGATAAAGCGGCCCGCATCGAATCGGGATTTGCATTATACGCATCGTTTACAAACGTCACCCCCTTTCTTTCAAATCGCTCAAAGCGCATCTTAGGCAATTGAAGATGCGGCACTTGAGCCTGAATCTCATCCCACTGCATTTTCATCGCCCGCGCAACACTTACAGCTGCCAAAAAGTTGTGCAAAATATGCGGTTGTTTATAAGGCGGATCAAATCGATAGGAGCGCACCCCCCTTTCATCGATAAAATATTCGTTTGAAAGGAAGTAGTCTGCCGCGCGATCTTCCAAAGAAAAGCTGATCCTTTCTCCAGACAGCATGCAGATCGCATCTGCAAATTCATGCAACCCATGAAAAAAGATCGAAACCTTCGTTTTGGGATGGGAAAAAATCACCGCTTTTTCTCGCGCAATCTCCGCAAGTCCTCCAGGGAAATGGGCGATATGAACCCTTGCCACTTGTGTGAGTACAGCAACATTTGGCGCTGCAATCTCTATGAGCCGCCTCATTTCTTGAGGCTCTGACATCCCCATCTCAGCAACCAACACCTCCTCATCCCCCGTCCGATTTAACAACGTAATGGGATAAGTCAATTTCGTATTGTAATTGCCAAGCGTCTTTCCGACCCGATATTTCCCAGCAAGTAATGTCGACACAAATTCTTTTGTCGTCGTCTTGCCCAAAGACCCCGTAATTCCCACAAGACGCGCTTTGCAATCCGCCATCAACACGCGCGCAAGCGTCTGCAAAGCCGCCACGACATCGGGAACAAAGAGCAACACCAACCCAAAATCGGGCCCTCGGTATCCCTGTAATACCACAGCTCCAACAGCCCCTCTTGCGCTCGCTTCCGCTAAATAGGCATGCCCATCCGTTTTCTGTCCAGACAGCGCAAAAAACAACGTCCCCGCCTCCACAAGACGGCTATCGAGTTGATACCCTTCCACAAAAGCT
>JAKAFF010000080.1 GCA_021818045.1 bacterium | reverse complement strand
CGGCGCAATTTACCTATCGTACGCGACCCTATATTTTTAATATTGGGTCACTTACGATAGGCGAATTCCGCCAGCTTTCGCGTTGCCCAAAACCAACTTTTGAACTCATTTGTGTATACCCTCTAAGTCAAGTTTTGCGGTCCACCTGAGAAACATCGCAATTGTGCGAAATATACCAATCTGTTACAAAAATCCCCTTTACATGCAAGCTGCGTGAAAGCGCCGAAAATCCAACTTGTGAACTCATTTATGTATAGTATTAGGGAGAATTATCAATGGAAATCGAATACATCACTATCTGGATAGTCCGTTTAGGGCTACTTATTTTGTCCATCTTCTTGCTCCCTCGCCAATTGATGAAAGCAACTGTGGCCTGGGACAATCGGAACGCAAAACAATTTAATAGGGCCGTTTCATATGTCTGGGGGGCTATTCTGTTTGGTTTGATAGCAATTCAGCATCTGAGAGGGTGAAATGAAAATATTTCAAACATTGTTAATGCTGTTTCCATTATTTACCTTTTCATGTCCCATCGACGAATATTTTGCGGAAACCTTATCGAACAAAATTCAGTCAAGAGACTTTCAGGGAGGACTTGAAATCATCGAGACATGGGAGCAGATACATTCTGATTTAGGCAATAGAGTTTTAGCTATGAAAGCATCTATTTTCATTTCCCAAGGAGATCTGGAAAATGGAAAGTATTACATGAACCATTTCATGAACAGTCTCTCTGAGGTAGAAAAAAACGAACCCCTGATGGCTTTTGTTATTAGTAGCTATCTTAAGGCGGTTCATTGTACAGCTCTGTCGCTGCTTGAAAGTCAGGCAACTGCAAGGTTATGTGATGTTGAGCAGCCTCCCGGAGTTAAAATTAGATTTTGGCTTGGTCTAGGACAAACTTTAGCAGGGATTGCATTAATGCCATTTAATCCACCTGCCGGCATAACATTAGTGGGGGTGGGGGCTCCCATGCTCATAGATGCTAGCTGTGATGCCCTTGATAACAAAGCAGAATTTGAACGAAATCTTCGAGAAAGGCAACGCATGAATGGAGAGATTCAAAAAAATTCCAATTTTCTCCCAAATCGACGCAAGATGTATGTATTAGAAGCGATATAAATGCGCTCGAGCGTTATACACAAATGAATTCAAAAGTTGATTTTGGGCAACGCGAAAGCCTTTCGAGTTTGGACCCAATCCAGTCGTAGCTTTTGAAAAAAGACAAGCTCGTTGACGAAAAAGGGACAAACGGGGCAAGCTTGCGAGGATGAAAAAATTCCTCCTCGCAGCAACCCTGTTAGTCCTGATCGCTTTTGCAATTCCTATCGAGCACAAATACGACAAGCTATTTCGTTTTTTTTCTCTCACACTCATTCCAAACAACCTTGTTTTATCCCCCCAGTACGACAAGAAGATCTATTTTTACATCACTGATCTGCTTGCAATCGCTCTGGGCACACTTGGACTTTTTTGGTTTCGCATCCCGTGGCGTCAATTTTTCATCCATCCGCTTTGGATCCTATTTATAGGTGCGCTTGGCTCCATCATTGCCTCCCCCTTCATCTACTATCCGCTTGCTTATATTAGACTGCTCCAACTACTCACGCCCCTGCTGCTTTTTTCCTTTATTGCTCATGCCTTTTCAAATGAAGAAAAAGGAAAAATCTATCGCCTTTTCATGACGAGCATAGTCATTGGGAGCCTCTTTCAAACAAGCGTTGCAATCCTTCAATACTTTCAGCAAAAACCTCTTGGCCTACGCCTGTTAAGTGAGCTTAAAACATTCACCACCTTTTATATGCCGCATGGTTATCGGTGGATTTTCGATCGCCTTTTTCATCATGAAGGGGCAAGCGATCTCATCCAACGCTCTTACGGAACCATGGGTCACGCAAATGTCCTGGGGGGATTTTTAGTTCTATCGCTTTTTGCAACATACAGTCTCTATTTACAATCTCGTACAAAGCGCAGCCTTTGGCTCATCACTATCCCCTTACAGCTATTTGCGATGATGACCACCTACTCGCGCTCTGCACTCTTTGCCTGGATGGGCGGATCGATCCTCTATTTTGGCTTCAGTCTTTTCAAAAAGATCCCTATCCGCCCCCTTGCACTGACCGCCCTATTTTCTAGTGCTGCGTGCTTAGCGCTTCTCTCAGACCAGTGGTTTGAGCGAGGAGGACTCTTTCACTACAGTGCGACCGCGCAAGGATCCGACCATAACCGCATCATCCATCAAAACATGGCATTTGCCATCATCAAAGATCATCCTATCGTAGGACTTGGCTTTAACCAATTTTCAGAAAGGGCCACGCCCTATTTCCCCAATGACCCTGCCATAGAGCAAACAGCGCCCCACAATATTTTTCTATTTCTTGCTTGTGAAACAGGAATCTTCTCAATACTTGCGCTCCTCGCTTTTTCTTTCAACCTCATATGGCATGCATTACGCTCTCCTCAGCACACATACCAAATAGAAACCCTCACCCTACTCACCTCCTTTATCGCCTTTTTAGGAATCGGTCTTTGTGATTTTTATCCACTCCTATTTCAGCCGGGCAAGCTCATGTTCTTTTCTATCGCAGGCCTCCTCTATGCCTTTGCAAAACAGCGTAGGTCCACCCAAAATATCCCATCGCGACAGGAGAGTTGGAAAATTTTTGATCACATCTCGCCTACCTATGACAGAGTCAATCGCGTCATCTCTTTAGGGCTCGATCGCAGCTGGCGGCAAAAAGTGGCGACCTTTTTACCCAAAAAGCAGAATTTAGAAATTCTCGACCTTGCAACGGGCACAGGGGATCAGATCTTGGCTCTATTGCAAAGCGCCGCCTCCATCCAAACCATTACAGGCATAGATTTATCCCAAGAAATGCTACGCATTGCCAAAGAAAAACTCCCCCCCGTCAATTTACTCCATGCAGATGCCCAGCATCTCCCCTTTCAAAACCAGACATTTGATGCAGCCACCTTTTCTTTTGGCATCCGCAACGTACCGGACCCCTCTCGCTCGCTTCAAGAGATCTACCGCGTCCTCAAACCCTCTGGCAAATGCTTGATTTTGGAGTTTTCTCTCCCATCGCAACCCATTCGACCGTTTTATCTTTTCTATTTACGCCATCTTTTACCTCTAATTGGCGGTCTTTTATCGCGCAATCGGGGAGCTTATTCATACCTCAATCAAACGATCGAGTCTTTTCCCTATGGCCCGCAATTTACCTCCCTGATGCAACAATCTGGATTTTCCAACATCCAGCAAATCAAGATGTGTTTTGGCTCTGTTTCTCTATATGTCGGAGAAAAACAAGTTGGATAATTGTGCGCTTCGCTTTGTTCCTCTCCTCTCTTCGCCACCTAAAGACCACTTGAGATGACTGTCCAGGGAACTCAAAAGCAAATCATACCAATCGCAATAAATAACTTCATATTTATACACAAATGAGTTCAAAAGTTGGATTTTCGGCTGCGCCAAAGCGCCGAAAATCCAACTTTTGAACTCATTTGTGTACAGTTGCTTCTTTGGTTTTCGAAAAATAAGCATATTGATTTCTGAAATCTAGAAAGAGTATGTGTTTTTTTAAAAAATCCATTCCCAATATCGCTTCTATTCGAATCGGAATCTGAATTGGTAATGGATAAAATTGGATGGGGCCGAAGTCCTCTCCACTAATTTTTAAAGATGGATATTCAATTGGGTTGTCAGGATCCCAGACGAAATCTTTCAGCTGTTGTCCGTCTTGTTCAATATTGTTATTCAAAACGCTGAAAGTAGCCCCAGTGTCAATCATGCAACGCAAAACTCCATCAGGGGTATTCACCTCAACTTCAACAAGTCCGCGTTCCAAAAAAAGAGGGGTACGCGTAAATGCTTGACCCTGATATCCGTGTTTTATCAAAGTGTCTAGGCTGTCACAAAAAGCAGTTCGAGAATGGGGAACGTCGAGAAGTAAGTTGGATTGCAAAAAAAGCTCCCACCCTAGTCTACCCACTTCCTTTGATGTCTCTGTCTCGCCGTTTGTCTCCACCCTGGAATCTTTGAGAAATTCGGGGTTTTCTTCTTGTACCATTGGTGGAGAAAAAGACATCGAACCAATCATTGCTTTCGGAATACGATAAGACTTATTCGTGTACGGTTTGCTTCGAATGCCATACGTGAGTCTTTCTTTCACAAATGTCTTAGACTCAAATGAGTCTAAAATGCACTTGTCAATAGCCAGATCTCCTCGGAAACCCAAATCCAGGATAAGTAGCAATTGCTGACCCTCAATGTCCACATTTACACATGGAAGCTTTGCTGGCGAATATTCTGGTATAGGAACTAATACAAAATATGCATCGCACGAGTCATTGATTTTTTGCTCTTGGTGGATAGAACAGCCGTAACAAAGAAACAGAAGCACTACGACAAAACGCATCTTCATCACCTAAATGGTAAACCAAGAGGCTTTTTACGACAATTTATATAGGTAAATTGCGCCGCTTTGGCGCAGCCGAAAATCCAACTTTTGAACTCATTTGTGTATAGTTCGATTCATTTGTCGCGAGAATCAGAGTTAGACTCTTTGTTCGCTCTATCGCTGTCATGAGTGGCCGATACAGCCAATTTCCCGCTACCATCATCATGGACTTGAGCTCTTACCTCTACCCCATTTCCGTGATCATCCTTTGCGGTTGCTGACGCTGACGCACTCCAAGATGGACCATCCCTTCCTCCCCATTCCAATATGAGATCAGCTCTCCCTCCCAGATCGGCGCCTACTGGAGAAGAACAAAACACTTTTCGAACCTTCTCCTCCTTCGGATTGTTAGAGAGATAGGAAACTGTTGCTAGCTTCTCAGAAAAGCGACTATCTGTTTTCACAAAAATTTGCTCCTGCAGAGAAGAAGGTAAAGGGGAAGAATCAGGCCATCTTTGCGCACAATCATTCATTGCTTCTCGATCAAAAGGGTTCATTTCTATCGACATAAAAGCCACCGGGGTGTAAAAAATCAGGACGAGTATAATTTTTCCTCAATTTTACTAAAAGTTTTTTTACATACATTTCAAATAATCGCTCCCGTTAAAATGCTGAAATTCGAGGCAACTCAATGAGTCATGGGCTAAATTTTTTTGCGATAAAATTTATCGGAGAAAAATAAGCTTGCTAAAAACATAAGCATTTTGCAAGATAAGGCGCTTAAATAATTTTTTACCATTTTATGGGAGGCGCCTATGGCAACAGCTTTGTTCACACCAACATGGGTAGCAACTACACCGGTTCCGCCTTTTTCAAGCCCCATTTTGCCAGATCTCGCTTCTCTCGGAGGTTCGCACACCCCTCCGCCCCTATCTCATCAACACACAACCGAGAAAGTGGCGACTTTCGTGCATAGTTTGCAAGAAAAGACCGGGCATTCTCTATCTTCTCTGCAAACAGTCCTGGACAAACTCATGGAGGGGGACCCCGAGATGCGACAGGCGCTGAGAAAAAAAGAGGGCTACTTCCATCGGCTCTTCTCCAAAGAGTCATGGGAAGAATGGACACAAGACAAAACTCCTCTAGGAGAGCTTATTGCTCGCATTGCCGATTATATCAATGGATCTAAAAAGGCTCTCAAATATTGCGACCCAGCTCTTGCCATCAAGGCCAATCGCGAAGCGCAAACACTCTTAGCCGCAAAGAACCACCCCCCAGCATCCGGAGCACTACAACAACCCCTCTGGACTCGACTATGGGACGCGATTCAAGCAGTCGACCGAACTGTGACCGCATGGTTCACCATACCTGGCGCTTTAGCAGAGGCTCCCCCGGCTACGACAACACAGCCCCCGCTAGTCGCATTAGCTCCTTGTGACTTACCTGGTGCAGCCCCTATAGCGCACCGGGCCCACACATGCAATCAACTCGATGAGCAATGCATCCAACTGGTCAGAGCCTTCGCACAAGATTGGCTACCCAGAATCATAGAGTACAGAAAGACCGACGCCTATAGACACTGTATAGCAGAACCATCGCTCGAACGAAGGCTTGAACACCTCCAGTCCGAACATAGAGCTGAGCAAGCCAGGCACAAAACTTGTGCAGAAAAATACCCGACTGAAGACGGGCATTACTCTGTGATACATAGCACCCCACCGGAAATTAGGGCCATTTTTGCGTCCATGGGGGGCAGGTGCGTGGAATACTACGTAGTCGATAAAGGTTATTACGGTTGGCAGGTTTACAAAAACCATCCATTTTGGCCTGATAAGCTGAGATGTCAGGGAGGATTTAACTACGACACCAAACAGGATAAACCCGCAGAAGGCTTCTCCTACACCCCCTGCTAAGGAGTCACTATGTCTTTGACAGTCTTGAGTGGAGCGTCTTCTTACGCTCCTTATCTTCCCCCACCTCTTCCCCTTTGCGATCCTCAGGTCTTCGGCGCGCCTCGTTGGGATTCTGTAGCTCCTCTTCCACACAAAGCCATAAGCTTTATCAAAGCCCTGACTCATTGCGGCACTTGCCTTCAGTACACCCCCAACCACTTGCGCAAACTTTGTGAACTTTTGACGTTAAGAGACCCCTCTTCCTCATTCATCGAGCGAGTACAGCAAGCATCCATGAAATCTGCGGGTTACTTCCATCGTTTTCTTTTCTCTCATGAGAGCTGGGAAGCATGGACAGAGCGACGCTCCCCCCTTGGAATT
>JAKAFF010000079.1 GCA_021818045.1 bacterium | reverse complement strand
CGATCTGAAATGGGCCGCTGCAGACAGAAGCGTCGTTTGTGTGCCGAGGGACAGGGAGAAAGCTTGGGAAGGCGGTGAGGGAGTAAAAGTAGGGAGTAGGTTGGGTTAGCTCTACTTGTAAAATCTTGTCATTTACAGCGCGGATGCCTACCTCATGTAAGGGGACTCTTTGTTTGACGTGGTTTTCGGCATTTTTAATCGGGTAGAAAAGATAGGCCGATGGGGAGGGAAGGGCGATCGCCCCTTTCCAAGAAGCTTCAAAATCGTACGCTGTGATCGGGGTTCCGTCGGACCAATGCGCCTCTTTCAGGTAAAATCGATAAGTCAGTAGGTCTGCAGATAGTTCTACATGATCTGCTAGGGCAAGCTCCACCTCACCACCTGGCAAACAACGCGTTAACCCTTCGTAGATTAAGCAGATGAGTGTAGAAGATGCAAAATCGCCAGCCATCCGTGGGTCTAAGGTGGCAGGTTCCGTGTTAAAACAGATCCGTAGGTGTTTGGAGGGGGCATGGGAAGTGGTGGTACAACCCATGACGAGTAAGAGTAAGAGGGCCCATCTTTTGATCCAATAGAGCATATTGTCAAACTAAAAAAAATTTTGTATCCTCAAGATTAGACAGTATAGCAGGTTGCACATGTATTACCTCAAGATGTTATTCTACAACTTTCTCGTGGTCTTTTTTGCGAACTATGTCCTTCCAGGCATTGTCGTAATGGAGTCCACAAAATTGCCCCACATTGGGGGGGATCTGATTTTTGCGGTGGCTTTAGGTGCTGTAAACTCGCTCATCTTCCCCATTTTAAAACTGTTTCGACAGGGATCGGGCGCTTTAAAGATTGCCATTATTGCGTTGATTGTGAATTTTGCCTCTTATGCGATTGTGAAGCTACTGCCTGTTGGGATCAATGTGAGCAGTGTTGAAGGGTATCTTCTAGCATCTGTTGTGGTAACAATTGGCAGTTTTTTAACAAATTTTTTGGAGATGAAGCACTCCCAAACAAACATGGACGTACCACAGTGAACTATTTAAGAAGCTTATTTCTCAATTTTCTTGTCGTTTTTTTTGTTGATAGGGTCATTCCTGGCATCGAGGTGATGAATTACGAAAACGTCCCAAATATTGGGGCAGATATCCTCTTTTCTCTTGTATTGGGCTTTTTGAATGCCTCTGTATTTTTCTTTTTGGCACTGATGGAGTTTCAAATCACAGATTTGAAACTTGGTTTATGCAATTTTGTAATTACATTTGGCGCTTTTGTAACGATCTCGTTGGTCCCTTTCGGTGTCCAAGCACTGACAGCTGCTGGGGTATTTTTCGGTAGTGTTGTTGTGTGGGTGGTGGCTTTTATTACGAATCATCTCGAGTGGCGTCACTATCAGCAGATGCGTAAGTAGCAGGTCTTTTGATGCCAAACAAACATAGCATCAAAGTGATGGCTCCGAGAAAGTAAAAAAGCCCAGCAGAGCCGAAATACTGCATGCTTAAGGGAGCAAGTAGCGGTCCTGCAATGGCTCCCACTCCATACGACAGGACAAAGCCGCCTGTTGCTGGAACGATTTGGTTTTCCTTCATGCGCTCACATGCGTGTGCCATACTCAGTGGATATAGCGTAAAAGAAAATCCCCCAAAAAACCAGGCAAGGGTCATGAAAGAGATGTTGGATAGGGGGTGCATGGTAGCGATTGTGAAGGCGAGAAGAGTCGTGATCAGGCTTGCGATATTGAGTATTTTGCGCTTTCCCGTGCGATCGGCCAAATGGCCGAGGGGCCACTGCAAACTGAAGCCCCCAAAAATCAAGATCGCCATGAGCGTTCCAATCTCTGAAATTCTCATGCCTACCTCTTTTCCGTAGACTGGGAGTAATCCATAAATGCTTGCCAGGAGCATTCCTGAAATGACTCCACCTGCAAACCCAAGGGGAGAAAGGCGCAGCAGTTGCAATAGACCTAATCTTTCAGAAGGGCTGATCTTGGGCTGTGCAATTTTATAAAGCAAAAGAGGCGCAATGGATGCGCCCAGCAGCGCAGCAGTAATATAAAAAGACCAAAAGCTTTTCGGATCGGATAGATCGAGCAGCAATTGCCCTCCTGATAAAGCAGCATACAAAATGGCGAGGTACAAGGAGATAGAAGTCCCTCTCATTTGGGGACCTCCTTGAATGAGAAACCAGCTTTCTATGACAATAAAAACGCCAGCTGTGCAAATGCCCCCTATGAAACGAAGGGCAGACCAATACCAAATATTGATCCACATCGCCTGTGCAAGTACCAAAAGAGTAAGTACGATCGCAAATATCGCAAAGGAGCGGATGTGTCCTGCTCGCGCAATCCAACGATCTATGCGCAAAGAGCCCACTAAAATCCCCAGATAAAGCGCTGAGGTGACGATGCCAATATCTTCGGTGGAATACCCTTCTATCTCTAAACGAATCGAGACGAATGTATTGAATAAACCGCTTGCCAGCATCATTAAAATGAGGCTGCTTATCGGGACAAGAAGTGCTTTTAGTAAGGTAAGCATATGGCCTCATCTTCTATAAATCGATATTTTCTCAAAACACAAAACGCAATCAATTAAACATTAGCATGTTATGAGTTAATTGAAAATAATAACAAATTAGGTAATAATAAAATTATGAATCGCAAAATAAAAGAAACTATTGATATACAAGATGCAATGGATAATTTGGCCGCCATTGCTGGAATTGATCTAGCAAATCCGCCCCCTTTAGGGGTAGTGAATAGGGTGAGGATTGTCACGACGGCCGAAGATTTTGGGCCGGAGGTGGCTGAGTGGCTGAGTGAAGAGGGGACGGGGGTGATTGTCGAAGTGCTCGATTTAACTTACCGGTCTATCCTCCACCATTTGCGTAAAATGTATCAGGACCCAGGGATGAACTGGGGCAGTGAGAAGGTTCGCAAAGGGATTGCCTCCATGATGGATTTAGTGGGCGAGTCGCCAAAAAAGATGGAGCGCTATTTTGCTTTGCGGTTAGGTTCTGCAGTAAGTTCTGATCTTGTTGAGCGAGAAGAATATAAAGCGCTTCAAAAGTTTTATACGCGTCAATTTGTCCACAAATTTCCAGTGCCCATCGAAGGGGCGGCGAGCTGGGATCTAGAGTGGGAGGAAAATTCGTCTACTGTGCTTTTAGATGCGACGCATACAGGTTTAAAAGATTTTGAGACAGTGCGTAGGGATTTGGAATACGAGCTTTTTTATATTCGCAATGAAAATGGGGAGCCCTATTTTAATGCAGAGCTGCTTCGCAACATTCGGTTGAGTTGCGATTTTGATTTAAATGGGGAGTCTTTTGAGGAAGATCCCTTGTTGAAAGTGCGTGCGATGCAAGATCGGGATTTGCATGCGACGGCTGGGCAGATTTTAGGGGAGTGTCATGGGCCGATTATCGATTATTATAAAATATCGCACAAAGTAGAGGGAAATGAGCTTGGGCAATCTCTTGGCATGGCGATTTTGGCCCTTTTTTTGGCGGCCAATCCGCGTTATTTGATCCAAAATACAGTTGGAAAGAGCTGTCAGCAATACTTCATCGATTTTCATCGCTTTTTAAGGCGTGCGATGCGAAGTACAGAGTATCAAAAACTCATTGCTTATCCGCCCGATAAAACAGATAAGATCTCCCATCTTTTGCTTTACTTAACGCATGCTTTGGCAAGAGGGTTATTTGAGCGTGTGGGAGGCATTCGGCGAGAGGCAATTGGCTTGATTCATCGAGCCATGCGCAGGGGGGAAGAGATTAAGCAAAAAGGGAAAGAGAAGTTGCTCAGGGCCGAAACGCTTTGGACCCATTTTTTATTAGACGATGAAAAGCTGCGTACTCTTCTTTCGCAATTTCCCAACGGCCCCTTATTCAAGGTATTAGATCTTGTGAGGGAGGAAAAAGAGGAAAATGCGATCATTGCGTTTGATCCAATCGGTCAAGAAAACTTCCCTTCGCGCGTTTATGAGTTGCGGATGAAGGGAAAAAAGATCGATGTACTGCGCATTCCCTCTCCAACGAGGCAATCGTTGATTCATCGAGCGGAGGTAGTTCCTGAGTTTTGCGCATTTTTACGAGCCGTGCCTTCTGCAGCTCATTTAATGATCAATTTGCAAGATCGCACTTCTTGGAAAGAGTATGCTCGCAGCCATACTTTAGAAACTTTGCAGTTAAACGCAGAATTTAGTCACCAACTTTACGTCTTGACGCTGCCCAAATACACCGACTTTTACTATCAAATCAATGAGTATCAAAATTTAAATGCGGCAAGCGAGTTTATTCAAGCCTTGAAAGAACAGCTTTTTTCAGGAGAGTCTTGCGGATTTTTCTTCCCCTCTCAAATTAAGATGGCGGAGATGGTTCACTTTGCAGATGGTGTTATTGCGGCCATTCACCAGCACTTTTTTCATGGAAACAAGCAATTGACTCGGCAAAACCGCGAAGATTTTATCGAAATTTTTTATCAGTTTCTCATTTTAAAATGTATCGAGACCCTTAAACCCACCTCTTTGAGCTTCACTTGTAAAGATGCTATCGATACAGGGTCGGCGGAGCTTGCGATTTTTTATGGATTTATTACGCTCTTAAATTCCGATTTTTCAGATCGAGAAGATGTCGAATTTTTGCGCTGGCTTCTTTATGCGCCAGCGCTTTTCATCCGAGAGCGGGCGATTGATCCCGAACGCCTGCACCGCTTTTTGTCGGTATTAGAGCGATTAGATAAGGAATTGAAAGAGCATCACGCTACTATTTTAAAAGTTTTTGAGAAAAGTTTTGGCTCTCAATTTTTAAAATCGCTCGAAGTCAAAACCATGTGATTTTCCAGCAACGGTGGATTTTTTGATTGTGAAAATCGAGAGGAATCGTTTTTTTTGAGATGTCGAGGATAGAGCATCCACTAAATAAGCTTGCGTCAAAATTAAAATCTCGAGAATTCGTGCTAAAAATAATCACTCCATCCGGCGATAGCAGCAATAATGCTTTAGAAATGAGAAATTGATAATCTTGTTGTACGTCAAACATTTGATCCATTTTTTTAGAACGGGAAATGGTCGGAGGATCGATGACAATGACATCGTACATCGCCCGTTCTTCCCGTAGAAACTGCAAGCAATCTTCTCGGATGATGAGGTTGTTTGTTAAGGGGAGTGAATTCAATAGAAAGTTTTCCCTGCCCCATTCGGTATATGTGTTTGAGAGGTCTACGCTTTTGGTGAAAAGAGCGCCTGCCGCGGCTGCATGAACGCTGAATGAACAGGTGTAGGCGAATAAATTCAAAAGTCTTTTCCCTGCGGCTATTGAAGCGACCCATCGACGTGTTTCTCGATGGTCGAGAAAAAGCCCGGTGTCGAGATAATCGGTCAAGTTGACTTTGAAGCGCAGCCCATACTCAAGAACCGAAAAAAAGTGTTTCGTTTGACTGATTTTTTCGTATTGCTCTGTCTTGTCCCGTTTGACTCTGGTCCGCCAGTAGATCGATTCGAGTGGTGCGTGGAAAAGGGAATGGATCGTGTCCATCGTCTCTTGATAAAGGTCTTGGCGAGGTTCTTCTGTATCGCGGGAACTCGTAAAATAGTGAATGCAAAAACGCCCATCGTAAAAATCAATTGCTAGGGGATATTCTTTGATGTCTTTGTCATAGATGCGAAAGCAGTTTGTTTTTGTTCGAGTCGCCCATTTTTTTACATGTTGGTAATTTTTGCGTATCCGATTTTTTAATGGAGAACTTTTATCCTCGCTATCCAAAATCAAAGGCAAGAATGATTGTGGTGAATCCATCGTTTTACCCGCGCACAGTATAAGCAAATTGCGCATTCTTTATACACAAATGAATTCAAAAGTTGGCTTTGGGCAATACCTAATTCGGGTGATTGGATTCGGCCACAAGTCCTTCATTATAGAGGCGTAGCGAGTCGCTCAACCCTTGTACTTGCCGCATGAGGTTTGCAAAGTGGGTTTTAAACCCTTCTGATTGCAAGATGCGCTCGCGCTCTTCAGAGCCCGCTTTGTCCATGAGTTCAGAGAGGCGTCCTAAGGATGTGGTCATAGCATCGACCTCTCCTTCGAAGTAATTTTTAAAGTCTTGCGGTGTGGAGAGAGAGTTGAGAAGGTTGGCTTTGCGCGTTCTCCCTTTTTGCCATTGTTTGTTATATTGGAAGAGAACGCCGTAGTGATTGATATCGTTCATGAGAGTTTCTGCTTTTCCCATGAGGGAGGCCATTCGCAGATAAAAATCGTCGCTAACGAGGAGTCTGCCAACCGTCCCTGACCCTAAAGCGAGATCTTTGGAGACTTGATTGAGGTTGCGCAGCATCTGGGCGCCATCTGTATTTAAGTGGCTTGCGGTTTGATGTAAGCCTTCTGCAAGAGATGCGAATTTGTGTAGCAGTTGTCCTTCATCTAAACTAGAGCGCACAAATTGCATATTTTCATTGAGGAGATCGATCGATTGGTGAAGGAGAGGAACGAGTTTTTCTGTTTGCACTTGGCCCAAAAGGGTATTGACTTGGCTGAGGGCTCCATCAAATGAGCGGATGGCGCTGGCAAGCGGGGATTGATTTTGTTCAAACCAAGTGTCAAGGCGGGCGATAGCGGTATCCAGACGCATGGCAACGCGGGTGATCTGATTGAAAGTGTTTTCCAAAGCGTCGGTGGAGTTTGCATAGACGATTTCGTGAGCAATGGGTTGAGATGGGATCCCGGGCAGAG